>CAUYTY010000200.1 GCA_963575655.1 Gammaproteobacteria bacterium
TTATAGAATGTTTTTGTCGTAGCGTAGGTTAGGTCAACGTAAGGCACCACCCGATTTCCGCCACCAACAAGATAATATCTCCCTGCGAAGTGGTTTTGTTGAGTCCTATCCATCACTCTGAGGAGCGGATCAAGGCGCCTAGCGAGTGTTACCATTAAGGTCCATTAATCACCTTGGTCGGTTGCGAGAGGATACTGCCATGGCGAGTCCATCACCCAAGGTTACCCTGAGCGGTTTAGGCCGTCGCCTGGTCCGGGACGGGTTGTTGACCGAGGCACTTGCTCAACAAAACTTCGATCAGGCTATCAGAGAAAAGACCCCGTTTGTCAGCTTTTTGGTCCAAAACAAAGTAGTTCCCGCCCGGGATATCGCGGTGGCTGCCTCTCTGGAGTTTGGGGTGCCTCTGCTTGACCTGGATAGCGTGGACTTGGACGAGAAAACCACTAAGATGGTAGGCGAGAAACTGGTGCGTCAGCATCATGTTCTGCCCCTCTACAAGCGTGGCAATTGCCTTTTTGTGGCGGTGACTGACCCTTCTAATCTGCAGGCCCTGGATGAGATTAAGTTCCAGGTGGGTGCTGCGGTTGTGGAGGGTACCCGGGTCGCGGTGACGGAGGCGGTGGTTGTTGAGCAGGACAAGCTTGCCAAGGCCATTGAACGTGCCATGGCGGCACCTACCGCCGCACTCACAGGTTTGGATGATGTAGACCTCGAAAACGTAGATATCCGAGGTGGGGAGCCGGAGGCAGGTCCCGATATCGCCGATGCGGAGGTCGATGAGGCGCCGATTGTCCGCTTCGTTAACAAGGTCCTGCTCGATGCTATCAATAAAAAAGTCTCGGATATCCACATCGAGCCCTATGAAAAGGTCTGCCGGGTACGTTTCCGTCAGGACGGTATCCTTCACGAGGTTCCCCCTCAGATTCCGATCGCCCTCGCCGGACGTTTAGCCGCGCGCGTTAAGGTGATGTCGAAGATGGATATCTCCGAGCGGCGTATTCCCCAAGACGGACGCATCAAGATGCATCTGTCGAAGACCAAGGCCATCGACTTTCGCGTCAACTCCTGTCCGACCCTGTGGGGCGAGAAGATGGTGTTGCGTATCCTGGACCCATCGCAGGCCCAGCTCGGTATCGATGCCCTGGGCTATGAACCGGAACAGAAGCGACTGTTTCTCAAGACTATCGAGCGTCCACAGGGATTGGTTCTGGTCACGGGACCGACCGGTAGCGGTAAGACCGTGTCGTTGTACACGGCGGTCAACATCCTCAACACCCCGGACCGCAACATCTGTACCGCTGAGGACCCGGTAGAAATTAACCTCATGGGGATCAACCAAGTTCACATCAATGCCAAGGTTGGTCTGACCTTCGCTAGCGCCCTGCGCGCCTTTCTACGCCAAGACCCGGACGTAATCCTGGTGGGAGAGATTCGTGACCTGGAGACTGCCGAGATCGCCATTAAGGCAGCCCAGACCGGCCACATGGTGCTCTCTACGCTCCATACCAACGATGCCCCACAGACCCTCACCCGCTTGGCAAACATGGGGATACCGGCCTATAACATCGCCTCCAGCGTTAATCTCATCATTGCGCAACGGTTGGCGCGGCGCCTGTGCAGCCACTGTAAGCGCCCAGTGACCATCCCTCGCGAAGAATTGCTCAGGGAGGGTTTCCGGGAGGATGAACTGGAGGGACTGACCCTCTTCGGTCCAGGGGGGGCGGATGGTCCAGAAGGTCCCACCGGTTGTGAACATTGTACTAACGGTTATCGTGGTCGAGTCGGCATCTATCAGGTAATGCCAGTAACCGAGGCAATGGGCTGGATCATCATGGAAGGGGGGAATGCAATGCAGATCGCTGAACAGGCCAAAAAGGAAGGGATCCCAGACCTTCGCCGGTCGGGTCTCAATAAAGTTCGTCAGGGCGTAACCAGCCTGACGGACATCAACCGTGTAACCGTTGACTAATCTCATGCCACCGAAAGCTCCACCCAAAAAAGTTGCTCCGATTAAGGCTGCCTCCACTATTGATCTGTTTCTCTGGGAGGGGACCGACAAACGCGGAACGCATATGAAAGGCGAAGCCCGAGGAGCGAGCATCACCATGGTCAAAGCCGACCTGCGCCGCCAGGGTATCAACCCGATCAGCGTTCGTAAAAAAGCGGCGCCGCTGCTTGCGGGAATGAATAAAAAGAAGATTCTGCCAAAAGATATTGCGATCTTCGCTCGCCAGCTCGCGACCATGATGTCAGCGGGGGTGCCTTTGGTGCAGTCTTTTGAGATTGTTGGCCGTGGGCATGAAAATCCATCGATGCAGGAGCTAATCCTCGCTATCAAGGCTGATGTCGAAAGTGGCTCTACCCTGGCAGAATCGCTAGCGAAGCACCCACTCTATTTTGACACCCTCTTCTGCAATCTGGTGTTTGCTGGCGAAAAGGCGGGTATTCTGGAAAGTCTGCTACACAAAATCGCTGCCTACAAGGAAAAGACTGAGGCCCTGAAGGGCAAAGTCAAGAAGGCTATGTTTTATCCCATCGCGGTTCTGGTGGTCGCGGTGCTCATTACCACCATCTTGCTCATCTTCGTTATTCCTCAATTTGAGGAATTGTTCAAGGGATTTGGGGCCGATCTACCTGCTCTGACCGTAATGGTAATGGATATGTCAAAATTCGTTCAGAAATATTGGTGGATGATTTTTGGTGGCGTTGCCGGGGTCATTGTAACGATTAAGGAGGTCTACAAGCGTTCGGAGGCCTTGCAATTTATGATGGACCGGGTCAGCCTAAAATTACCGATTATTGGCGAGATCGTCACAAAATCCATTATTGCGCGCTTTGCTCGTACCCTGGCCACGATGTTTTCGGCGGGGATGCCGTTGGTGGAGGCTATGGAATCAGTGGCGGGCGCTGCGGGTAATCGGGTCTATTACGAGGCCATTATGAAGATGCGCGAGAGTATCTCCACCGGCCAGCAACTTCAGTTGGCCATGCGTCAGGCGGGATTGTTTCCCAACATGATGGTGCAGATGGTTGCCATTGGCGAAGAAGCGGGTGCCCTTGATACTATGCTCGGCAAAGTAGCTGACTTTTTCGAGGAAGAGGTCAGCAATATGGTCGATGGTCTGACCAGTCTCATGGAGCCTATTATCATGGCCTTTCTCGGCGTTGTTATCGGTGGGTTGGTACTTGCCATGTACCTACCTATCTTCAAAATGGGACAAGCGGTCTGAACACTTTGCACCCGATTACTAACCTACTCTCTCTTCCGCTTTGGGGGCTGTCCGCCGTGGCGGGCCTGTTTGGCCTAATGGTGGGTAGTTTCCTGAATGTTGTGGTCCATCGCCTCCCTCGGATGCTTGATCAGCAGTGGCGGACCCAATGTGCCGAATTGCTGGAGACGCCTCCTGTCTCCCCGGTTGCGACCCCCGCGACCTACAATCTGGCCCTGCCGGCTTCGCACTGTCCTCACTGTGGTCATACCCTCTCTGCGTTTGAAAATATCCCGCTGATAAGTTTTCTGCTCCAGCGGGGGTGTTGTCGTGCCTGTGGGGTGGCTATCTCTTGGCGTTATCCAGCGGTGGAGGCGATTGCTGGGGTTGGGGCGGCGGTCGTGGTGTGGCATTTTGGCTCGACCTGGCCGGCGGTGGCGGCGCTGTTCTTCACCTGGACCTTGATCGCGGCCTCCGCCATTGACCTGGACCATCAGATCCTACCCGACGTAATCACGCTGCCTTTGCTGTGGGCGGGTCTCGCCTTGAGCCTATGGGGGGCGTTCGTCGCCCCCGCGACCGCCATTATTGGGGCCATGGCTGGTTATCTCTCGTTGTGGAGCGTGTACTGGGTCTTCCGCCTCCTGACTGGGAAGGAGGGCATGGGCTACGGAGATTTCAAGCTCTTGGCGGCGCTTGGGGCCTGGACGGGTTGGCAGACACTGCCGGTGCTGATCTTCTTGTCTTCCCTGGTGGGGGCGGTGGTGGGCATCGCTTTGGTTGTGATGAGCGGGCGGGACCGTCGTAAGCCCATCCCCTTTGGGCCATTTCTGGCCGCAGCGGGTTGGATCAACTTCCTTTGGGGGGAGGGATTGTTTCACACCTACCTGCGCTGGAGCCAATCGCTGTGAAGCGTATCCCTCTGGTGGGACTCACCGGCGGTATCGGTAGTGGTAAATCCACGGTAGCCGATCGGTTTTCGGCCCTAGGAATCCCCGTAATTGACGCTGACCAGGTAACTCGTACCCTATGTATGCCTGGCCAACAGGCTTTGGCTGAGATTGTCGAGGCCTTTGGTCCTGGGGTATTGGATGCCGATGGGCGACTCGACCGCACCAGTCTGCGAAAACGGATCTTTGCCGACACTGCGGCTCGCCACCACCTTGAGGCCATTCTCCACCCCCAGGTACGGGCAGAGATGGCGCGCCAGGTCATGACCCTGGATACATCCTACGGAATCCTTGCCATTCCCTTGTTGTTAGAGAGTGGACAGGTTGACTTAGTGGATCGGGTCTTGGTGGTGGATTGTCCCGCAGAGATTCAGATTCGACGCGTCATGGCGCGTGATAATGTACCCCGGCCCCAAGTTGAAGCGGTATTGGCGGCCCAAACTACTCAGGGCACACGTCTTGCAATTGCGGACGACGTGCTCATCAACGATGCCGATATCAAGACCTTGCACCACCAGATCGATGTCCTGCATCATCGTTACCTGAAGTGGGTGGCGAGCAGGCACAATACCCCAGGAGGGGTTAACTAATGGCAGATACCATTACCTACGAATTTCCCCTCAATGAGCGGGTGCGCACCCTGCTACGTCTCGACCTTCTCGCGCAACAGTTTGAATACTTTGTGGGCGGAACCTCAGTTTGGGAGAGTCGGGCAGCGGTGGAATCACTGCTTGATACCATAGTATCGGTAGAACGTTCTGACTTGCGGAGCGAATTAGTCAAGGAATTGGAGCGTCAGGTGGCGATCCTCGCGCCTCTTGAGCAATCCCCAGGGGTGGATGTGACCCGCCTGCGTGAGATCCTCGATGAATTCGACCTCTCGATTGACCGCCTCAAGATCCAATCGGGTCCCTTGGCCCCCAATCTGCGCACAAACGAATTCTTATTTGATATCCAGAATCGAATTGGACTTCCGGGAGGGACCTGCGACTTCGATCTACCGATCTATCATGCCTGGCTCGAACGCAGCCCCGATCTGCGGGAACAGGACCTGCGTCGCTGGGCCGAAGAACTGAAACCGGTATGGCTGGCGACGGAATTAATGTTACACATCATCCGTGGTACAGGTGTCCCCAGTTCCAAAGTAGCCGAGGGCGGAAGCTTTCAACTCAGCTTTACCCCTGAGCAGTCTTGCCAGATGGTACGAGTTATTCTGCCGAGCATGCTTGGCTACCATCCGGTAATGAGTGGTGACCACCACCGGGTCACTATGCGTTTCATGACTCCGCTATCGGAGGGGCGACCCGTACCGGTGCAGGAAGATGTCTCCTTCCACCTGATGTGCTGCATTCTGTAAGAAATTAGACATTATCGGAAACTTTCCGTGGGCTAGCCATCATTCCGGCAGGGACTGCCGGAATCGAGGACACAGGGATGTGAATCATCGACCATACTTCGTTCACAAGATACTCTCATGACAAAATTCAGAACCAAGAAACATTTATTGGTGTGTGCGTGATGGATTCCTTACCAATTTTTCTAAACGTGAAAGACCGTTCCTGCCTATTGGTGGGTGGTGGTGCCGTGGCGGCGCGTAAGGCAGCGCTGCTATTGGAGTGTGGCGCAGCAGTGCGCGTCGTGGCGCCAGAATTGGGAAAGGAGATTGAGGCGCTATGGAATGCAGGGAAGCTGACGTGGCGTTGTGGGCGTTTTAATGCGACCGACCTGGAGGAAATAACTTTAGTGATCGCCGCGACCGATGATTCCGCTGTCAATTGCGAGGTGTCGGTCTTGGCGAAACAGCGTAATCTCCCGGTGAATGTGGTCGACGCCCCGGACCTGTGTAGCTTTACCGTCCCTTCTATTATCGATCGTTCTCCCTTGATAGCAGCGGTATCCACCGGTGGAGTTTCTCCGGTCTTGGCGCGGCTATTGCGGGCACGCCTCGAAACTTTGATCCCAACCACCTATGGGCAATTGGCGACCTTGGCTGCACGTTTCCGGGATCGGGTCAAAGAGCATTTTCCTCACCCACCGGATCGGCGTCGTTTCTGGGAGAAAGTATTGTCTGGACCCATTGCTGAGATGGTTTTCGCGGGGCAGGAACAGGCCGCTCGTGTCGCCTTTGAACAAACTCTCGCGAATACCGACGGAAGTTCCCCCGGAAGGGGCGAGGTGTATCTAGTGGGGGGGGGGACCCGGTGATCCTGATCTGCTCACTTTCCGTGCCTTGCGGTTGATGCAGCAGGCCGATGTGGTGGTCCACGACCGCTTGATCTCGGAGGGAGTGCTTAACCTGGTGCGACGTGACGCTGAACGCATCTACGTGGGCAAGGAACGCAACAATCACACCGTTCCCCAGGAAGGCATCAATGAACTTTTAGTGCGCTTGGCCAAAGTGGGCAAGCGAGTCGTGCGCCTCAAAGGCGGTGATCCCTTCATCTTCGGTCGGGGTGGCGAGGAGATCGAAACCTTAGCTGCCGAGGGCATTCCCTTCCAGGTGGTACCAGGAATCACAGCGGCCTCGGGTTGCGCCGCCTATGCCGGAATCCCATTGACCCATCGCGATTATTCTCAATCTTGCACCTTCGTAACGGGCCATACCAAGGATGGACGTATGGACCTTAACTGGGAGGCTCTGGTCCAACCTCAACAAACAGTTGTGTTTTACATGGGCCTAACCGGCCTAACGGTACTTTGTCGGGAATTGATGGCTCACGGGTTGCCTCCAGATACCCCCGCAGCCTTGATCGAACAGGGTACAACCTCCAATCAACGTGTCCACATTGGCACTGTCGAGACCCTGCCAACCTTGATGGAAGGTAGATCCGTGCGACCCCCCACTTTGATTATCGTTGGCCATGTAGTGAAACTCCACGCCCAACTCGCGTGGTTTGAATCAGACGGTGCATCAGGAGATACACCACCGAAGAATTCGTAATTCTTGTTCATTAGACCTTATCGGAAACCCCCTACCTAGCTCTGCCGGACAACGCAACCTCATGATTTATATTGACTGTGGTGGGTGATGAGGAGGTTTCCGATAAGGTCTATTCATCAACCGTATGTATCCTTGCAGGATCTAGCCATAATTTCTTTTACCGGGGGCGCTGTCCCTGGTTGTGGTGATGCGTCTCTTTTTGGTTTGAGAGGTTTCCGTAGCATACCTATCGAGGATCTAATCCATGTCACTATTTGATAGTTTCGATCAAAGATCGGATAGCAATTCTACTCCAGCAATGTCTGGCAATAAAAGGGCAGTATTTATTGACTACATAAAGCTTCAGGTCTACGAAGATGGCTATATTGATCGAGGAGAAGAAAAGAAATTACTTGAGCGTTCTATCGAATTGGGGATAGGGATCGATGAGGGATTATCTATCATGCGGGATTTGGCGCAACAGCGTGGTTATGTGATCGAACGTGAGGTTGAAAATCGAGCTAAAGAACTGTTGCAACGATTTGCAACCAGCGGTGGTGTCATCGACAAACGAGAGTTTCATGATGCGGTTGGTATCTTTGTTTCTGATTGCAAGGGCAAGGTCTCCGAAAGAGACGCCCGTCGCCGTTTGAAGAGTATCGTTCTGGAAAATGCCTGGAAGGTCAAAGAGGGAGGGTTGTTTGGTAGTAATTGGTTTAGCGAGATCTCCTGATCGTTTCGGGAGGGACTAACCATCGCGGTATTGTTCTTTGTCTTAATGCCATCTAATTGTTGTGACTGTTACGGAGATAAAATATGGGACTCTTTGATATGTTTCGTAGTGATTCTGGCGCAGAAATGACACCACATCTGATCTTTGTTATCTCGTTGTTGTACATGATGTCCGCAGATGGCGAGATCGACAAAGAGGAGATCGGGCATTTGTTATCCGTACTCGGCGGCGAGGATCGTGGTAATGGTGTGATTGGAGTTGGGGCTCAGAATCAGGCGTTATTGGACGCTGCCATTAAATATCGGAAGAGTAATTCCGTCGATACTTTCCTAAGTACCGCCACGCCGCTGCTCTCCGATGCCCAGAAGATCTGCATACTCATTAATCTTATCGATTCATCGCTGGCCGATGGGACTCCAGAGCCGGAGGAACAGGCACTGTTTGGAAAGTTCCTGAATTCTTTTGGTATCAGTGAAAATCGATTCCGGCCATTCTTTGAGGTCATCGTTATTAAAAACGATCGCTCGGTCTTTACCAACAAGAGTCATCGGATGAATCAACCCGGTGTCAAAGTGCAGCTTTCCGGACTGACGTGAGAATTGATATTTGGGATTTAACTAATGCCTGACCGGAAACCACGATTTTATGTTGTGCAACCCTCCAGGTTGCAACATCAAGGCGGTTTTCGGCCAGGCACTAGATAGCAAACTAAATTGTCTAGTGTTGTCCCGGAATCGCATTTCTGTTAGTCAAAGTCAAGGCATCGTAATTTCCATCCATGGCCACAGTATATCCTGTTATTTCTTGACGCACTGCCGCCACTTGATCCTCGTACCACAAAGGGACACAGGGTAGATCTGTGGCGAGCAGGGTCTGCAGTTCTTGATAGAGAAGGGCGGCCGCTTCGAGGGAAGGCGCCGTTTCGGCGGATTCAATTAAGGTATCTGCTGTGAGGCTGGTATAGCGGCCACGATTGGCCCCGTCGGGAGGTAACGAAGTGCTATGGAAGGCATAACGAAAGATCTCTGGAGTTTTGATGCCCACCCAACTCAGGCTAAATACCTGGAAACGCCCGGCTTTCACATCGCCATAGAAGGTACCCCAGTCATAACTACGCAGGTCTACGCGGATCCCAACCTCGGCGAGTTGTCGTTGAAAGAGGGTGGCGATTCGTACCCGTAGCGGGTCGTTGGAGGTTTTGTAGGTCAGGGTAAGTGGATGATCGGGTCCATAGCCCGCCTGGGCCAGTAATGCCCTGGCATGGACCGGGTCGTAGGGGGTGCCCGCGAGATCGGGTTGACCGGCCCAGTGCTCAGGAGGTAGTAAGGTCTCGGCCAAACGGGCATTACCCCCGAGGAGATAGCGAATACTCCCCTTTCGATCGAGGGCGTAGGCCACGGCCTGACGTATCCGTGGGTCCGCCATAACCGGGTCATGCAGGTTAAAACCAAGGTAAGAGAACGTAGACCCCCGTGTACGACTTACCCTTACCTCGGAACGCCCCTCCAGATAACGTACCAGTTCTGGGGGCAAGTCCCCCTGGATTAGATCCACCTCGCCCCGCAAGAGTTTCAGGACGCGCACGGTAGGGTCTTTTACCTCCAAAAAATCCAGGATCAACCCATCTTTCTGACGACGCAGCCGTATTCTGCCTTCCTCGGGGCGAGTTACGAAGGCAAAGGGACCGCTGCCCACCGGTTGAGTCGCAAAGTTATGATCTGCTGCTAGGAGCGGCGCAGGGACAATGCCGTGGGTGAGTCGTCCAGGAAAAACGGGGTCGGGGCGTGCGAGTACAAACTCCAGACGATCCTGGTCGAGTACGATCACTTGGCGCACATTGATGAGCGCTGCATGGTAGGGGGACCTGCTGGCTTGGCTGCGCAATGTGTCGTAGGTGGCCTTGACATCTGTGGAGGTCAAGTGGCTTCCGTCGTGGAAGGTACGACCTCCACTACCCAGAGTGAAGCGGTAGCGAGTCGGCTCGACCTGTTCCCAGGATGCCAAGTCCGCTATCGGACGGAACGCCCCGTCGAAATCCACCAGATGACGGTAGAGCAGGCGATTGATTCGCTCCGAGGCAGCATCTGTGTCAAAGCGGGGATCCAAGGTGACGGGGGCCGCAACTAGCGCGAAACGTAGGTCTTGGCGAGGGGGACCATCACAGCCCGTAAGGACGAGCGGGGACAGCAGTAGAATGAGCAGGCGATACATGGGCAATGATGTGGATCGGCGGTTTGGAGCTGACCATGAGATCCTTGTCAAGGATTAACCTGAAAGGAAATGTGGGATAACGGCTACTCTCAGGCGACAATTTAGGATTGGAGTCACCTAAGAGACTGGGTTATCTTAACTCAAGTTGCCCATCTATCCGTGGCTACCAGAACCCGGTCGAAGAGCTGCGGTAGAGTGCCGCCAGCTGGAGGTTCGACATGGGCAGCCTGAGTTATTTTTACGATGGGATAGCGCCATCCATTAGCAGGAAAAGTCACGCCCAATTATTATACGCTATTAAGAATATTAGAAATGTGATACGGTAAAAAATATGGGACGTAAACGAATAGTTACTGTTCGCAAACTCGCTTTTTCATTTTTAAATCGGCATGTTCAATGACCGCATATCTTGTTCGCCGTCTGCTGCTTATGATCCCGACACTGCTGGGGATTCTATTTGTCAATTTTGTGATCGTTCAGGCGGCCCCTGGAGGACCGGTGGAACGAGTCATCGCCCAACTTCGCGGACATGGCATGGACGCTACCGCCCGTTTTTCGGGAGGTGGCGCGGGAGAATCCATGGGTAAAGCCTCGCAGGCTATGGCTACAGCCGTTACCGGAGTTAGCAAATATCGTGGCGCGCAAGGTTTGGACCCCGCGCTCATCAAGGAACTCGAACACCAATACGGCTTTGACCGACCCGCCCATGAACGATTTCTGCTTATGCTGCACAATTATCTTACCTTCAATTTTGGTAGCAGCTTCTACCGAGATCGAACGGTCGTCGATTTAGTCATCGACAAAATGCCGGTATCCGTCTCGTTGGGGCTGTGGACAACTCTGCTTACCTATCTTATCTCCATCCCCCTGGGAATTGCCAAGGCAGTACGCGACGGTTCACGCTTCGATGTTTGGAGCAGTGCCGTGGTGATTGTCGGTTATGCCGTTCCCTCCTTTTTGTTCGCAGTCCTGTTGGTGGTGCTGTTTGCCGGTGGAAGCTTTTGGAGTGTTTTCCCACTACGGGGACTGGTCTCAGATAATTGGCAAACTCTGCCCTGGGATGCGCGTATCCTGGATTACTTCCATCATATCACGCTTCCGGTAATGGCCTTGATTGTGGGAAGTTTTGCAGGATTAACCATGCTCACCAAAAATTCCTTCCTGGAAGAAATTAACAAGCAATACGTGGTTACCGCTCGCGCCAAAGGTCTGAGCGAACAAAGCGTGCTCTATGGCCATATCTTCCGTAATGCCATGCTCATCGTAGTAGCGGGTTTTCCGAGTGCCTTCGTTGGTATTCTATTCACCGGTGCATTACTGATTGAGGTGATCTTCTCACTGGATGGTTTGGGACTACTCGGTTTCGAGGCAGCCATCAATCGTGATTATCCGGTGATGTTTGGCACGCTCTACGTCTTTACGCTGTTGGGACTGTTCCTGAATCTGGTGGGGGATATACTCTATACCGTTATTGATCCACGGATTGATTTCGAGGCACGCACCTCATAATCTATGATTCGCTCCCAACGTAATTCACGCACCAAAAACACTCAAGCAAACCGGTGTTTAGCGTTTATATGAATCCCCTCACACGTCGTCGTCTCGCCAACTTCCGGGCCAATCGTCGGGGGTGGTGGTCGCTATGGATCTTCTTGGTCCTGTTTAGTATCTCGCTTGCGACTGACTTTATCGCCAACGACCATCCATTAGTGGTTCGCTACGATGAGCACTGGTATTTTCCAGTCCTGATTGCCTATCCAGAAACTACCTTTGGTGGAATTTTCGAGACCGAGGCCCAATATCGTGATCCGGAGGTAATTAAGCTAATCGCAGAAAAAGGTTGGGCATTGTGGCCCATCCTCCGCTATAGCTACCAAACTATTAATTACAATCTACCCGTCCCGGCGCCTGCTCCCCCTTCTTCAGAAAATTGGCTCGGTACCGATGATCAGGGACGAGACGTAGTGGCGAGATTACTCTATGGCTTTCGGATCTCGGTATTGTTCGGATTAGTGCTTACCATCCTATCTTCGTTAGTTGGGGTGGTGGCAGGTGCCGTACAAGGTTACTTTGGCGGTTGGGTAGATCTATTATTCCAGAGATTTATCGAGGTCTGGTCGGGATTACCAGTGCTCTATATGCTCATTATCCTGGCCAGCGTGGTAGAACCAAATTTCTGGTGGCTGTTAGGGCTGATGTTGCTATTCTCGTGGATGTCTCTGGTTGCGGTGGTGCGTGCGGAGTTTCTACGCGGGCGGAATTTTGATTATGTGCGCGCAGCACGAGCCTTGGGGGCGAGTAATTTCATAATCATGTTTCGCCATGTTTTGCCAAATGCCATGGTGGCGACATTAACCTTTATGCCGTTTATCCTCAATGGTTCCATTACTACGCTGACCTCCCTGGATTTTCTAGGTTTTGGCCTTCCGCCTGGATCGCCCTCACTGGGTGAATTATTAGCCCAAGGAAAGGCCAACCTCCAGGCACCGTGGCTGGGGATTACCTCCTTTACTGTACTCGCCGTAATGCTTTCGCTGCTTATCTTTATCGGCGAGGCGGCACGAGATGCCTTCGATCCACGAAAGATCCATAGTGGTTATTGATTAATGACGGGCACTGGCTGAATGGCTGCATGACTGAAGGCAATTAGGCAAGCCATCTTCAATTTAACTCGCAGGTGAACTTATGAAGAAAAACAAATCATCTAAACTAGATCAAGTGGTGGCCGATGCTCATAAAGCGCGCCAGGTACGCGACCAAGATTATCGCGAACAAGCGCTTAAACTTTATCCTTGGATCTGTGGTCGCTGTAGTCGAGATTTCACCCGGGAAAATCTGCGCGAATTGACTGTGCATCACCGTAACCACAACCACGACGACAATCCCGGCGATGGTAGCAATTGGGAATTACTCTGTCTTTATTGTCACGACAATGAGCATCAACGCCAATTGGAAGCCAGCAATAATTTGGAAATACCTATCAGGCGTACCACTGAAGAGGCTACCCATAATCCTTTTAGCCAGCTTCACGATCTACTCCATACCAAGAATCGACCGCAGAAAAGATGACCAATTGGATTTATAGTGGACACAAAAAATTATATTCATAATATTGGCCTGATCATATTACATTACCAAGCCAATTTGCCCGCTGCATTTTCTGGCGGACACTTCGACCGGTAAGAGTTGTCGGTCGGGTTGATAGAGTCAACCCTGCGGGAAGAAATACAGAACGATATACACTTTCTCCGTGGACAATTGCGAAAGTTATAAAATGCTTGTTCCTAAGTAGTGCCTGGCCGGAAACCCTGACTTTCGTTATCCGTCTAAGCCGCGATACCTCGTTTACCTGACTCAAGTTATTTTTTCTCGTTCCCACGCTCCGCGTGGGAACGATGTAACAGAATTGGTAACTGTTTGTTATAAAACAGAAGTCCTTAACTTAATGGCAGTGACGCTGGAGCGTGGGAACAAGATAATGGTTGGCAACCCTCCGGGTTGTAAAACACAACACCAAGATTTCCGGCCAAATACTTAACTTAAGTTGCTACCTATGCGGTGAGAAACGAAAAAGCCCATCTCCTTCCGGGAGGGGGGGAAAGTGCGCTAGGTAGCAACTTGAGTTACTTAAGCAGCCACAAACTAGGATAAAAGATCGGCGAACATGCCCTATCTTTTTTCTTTTTCACCAATCGAGGGTAGTATGCGATGACCTACTGTCTTGCTATTAATGCCAATGGGGGCCTAGTTTTTTGTTCTGATTCCCGAACCAACGCTGGAACAGACAACATAGGCTGCTACTCCAAAATGCATTCTTTTGTTTGGGAAGGGGATCGCGTCCTCACTTTGCTTTCAGCTGGCAATCTTGCGACCACCCAAGCAGTAATAAAGAAGATGAATAGTGACATTAAGCAGAATCTGATCCCTAATCTGCTGAGTGTTCCCAATATGTTGGAGGCCACGGATTATGTAGGAATGGTAAGCACCTCACTACAGCGCAGTCAGGCGAGCCGGGATACGTCCAATACAAATTTCGAGGCGTCTTTTATTCTGGGTGGACAAATCGGCAGGGCACCACCCGAGACGCTATTCATCTACCCACAGGGAAATTATATTCACGAATCTGACGAACATCCTTTTCTTCAGATTGGAGAGATAAAATACGGTAAACCCATTCTCGACCGAGTCATCAAGCGAGATATCACGCTAGAACGTGCGGCCCGGGTTGCGCTGGTTTCGATGAACTCGACGATACGCAGTAACGTTACTGTTGGCCCACCTGTAGAATTGTTGATCTATCAGCGTGATACCCTCGCCACGCCTCGAAAAATGATCATGAGTGAGGACGACCCATTCTCCCGAGAAGTCTCTGACGCATGGAGTCGAGGCCTGTTACAGGCCCTGGCGATGCTCCCGCGTTTCGAGTGGGAAAATCCTTCTTGGGAATAGGCCACCAGCACGAAAAATTAAGTAGGCCGTTGGTCATTCCTAATTCTTGGCGGCGGTCTGCTTTATTTAGTATGCTGTTCTTCCGGGGTTGTTCTTTAATATTGGGTTGAGGAATATCTAGATTATGTCCATTCATGTCGCGGTGCGTCACTTGACCAGTTATCGTTTTGATCGCCTGGTCGCCCTGAATCCTCATGTGATTCGGCTGCGTCCTGCTGCTCACTGTCGTACCCCGATCTTGTCCTATACGCTAAAAGTTCAACCCGAGCAGTATTTTATTAATTGGCAGCAGGATCCGTTTGGAAATTGGTTGGCACGCTTGGTCTTTACCGAGAAAACCCGAGAACTACGAGTTGATGTGGAGGTAATCGCCGACCTAACCGTGATTAATCCTTTTGACTTTTTCGTCGAGGAATACGCAAACCACTGGCCTTTTACATATCCTCAGGCATTAGAAAAGGAACTTGCCCCCTACTTAGAGGCCGAACCCGCCGGGTTGCTTCTCCGAGAGTTTCTGGTCGGAATTAAACGTAGTGAAGGAAACATCGTTGATTTTTTGGTGGATCTAAATCGCCAGGTGCAGCAACGAGTGAACTACAACATTCGTTTAGAACCTGGGGTTCAGAGTTGTGAAGAGACGCTGGCCAAAAGGAGCGGTTCTTGTCGTGATACCGGTTGGTTACTGGTTCAAATTCTACGTCAGCTTGGTTTGGCTGCCCGCTTTGTGTCTG
The DNA here is from genome assembly GCA_963575655.1 of Gammaproteobacteria bacterium. Classification (NCBI taxonomy): domain Bacteria; kingdom Pseudomonadati; phylum Pseudomonadota; class Gammaproteobacteria; species Gammaproteobacteria bacterium. Next base: position 15,204 of record CAUYTY010000200.1, read on the forward strand.
GATATCTAATTCAGTTGACCGCTGATGAGAAATCCCTAGAGGGTCCCTCTGGACCGGCGCTAGATTTCACTGACCTCCACGCCTGGGCCGAGGTTTATATTCCAGGAGCAGGATGGATTGGTTTGGATCCAACCTCGGGGTTGTTTGCGGGGGAGGGGCATATCCCCATGGCGTGTACCCCACATCCCTCCAGCGCTGCACCAATTGATGGTTACACTGACAAATGTAACGTCGATTTTAGTTACAGCAATACGGTAACCCGCTTTAAAGAAGACTCACGGGTTACGAAACCTTATAGCGACAATCAATGGTCTCATATTCAGGCCCTAGGTCGGTTGGTGGATGAACAATTGGAACGCATGGATGTACGCCTGACCCAGGGGGGAGAACCTACCTTTGTCTCTATCGATGATATGGATGCAGCGGAATGGACTATTGCTGCCCTCGGTGAGCATAAACGCGAGCGTGCCGAGATTTTGGTGCGACGCCTTAAACAATGTTTTGCCCCACACGGTTTATTGCATACGACGCAGGGAAAATGGTATCCCGGCGAATCACTACCGCGTTGGGCGTTAGGATTATATTGGCGTAAGGATGGGGTACCCGTCTGGCGTGATAATCAATGGTTGGCCGAGGCACAACGCGATTATCACCATACTATTGACGACGCCCAACGTTTTAGTGAACATCTGGCCCGTCATTTAGGTCTTGCGGCTGGCTATATTTTTCCCGCCTATGAAGACGCACTGTACTATTTGCTAAAAGAGGCGGAGGTACCAGACAATCTTGACCTGGCGCTAGCACAGACCAATCTTGATGATGCGCTGGAGCGGCGCACTCTTGCCGAAAAACTTTCGCGTGGCCTCGAACATCCTATCGGGTATTGTCTACCGCTGGCCTGGGAGGAGTTATCAAAACGCTGGAAATCTGCATCGTGGAAGTTTCGTCGCTCGCGTTTATACCTGGTACCTGGTGATTCGCCGATGGGATTACGGTTACCAATGGCTTCGCTACCGTGGGTGGCCGAGGAGGCGCGTGAATTGGAAACGGAAGTAGATCCATTCTCTCCGCAACGTCCACTGGTAGATTTTCATGGTGAAGTCGCAGTTCGTTACAGTGCTTTTGACTCGGTCGTTGAATCACACCCTGAAATACATCCTCAGAGGGTGGCGGAGCGTTCGCATCATCCGATTGAAATACCGCATACCGCCGTTTGTATTGAGGTGCGCGGTGGTTGTCTGCACATTTTTCTACCGCCCCTCTCACGCCTTGAAGCGGCCCTGGAATTAATTGCCGCCGTAGAGCAAACCGCAGCCACACTGACCCTGCCCGTGGTCGTAGAAGGTTATGGCCCACCTAATGACGAGCGTTTGCGGAAACTCTTGGTCACCCCCGATCCAGGCGTTATCGAAGTAAATATCCATCCTGCCCGTACCTGGGATGAATTAGTTGCTAACACGGTAATACTCTACGAGGAGGCGCGACAATCACGACTTGGTACCGAGAAGTTTATGCTCGATGGTCGACATACCGGTACTGGCGGTGGTAATCACGTCACTTTGGGGGGAGATACTCCGGCGGATAGTCCTTTCTTGCGACGTCCTGACCTGTTGCGCAGTCTAATTACTTATTGGCAACATCATCCGAGTCTGTCGTATTTCTTTTCCGGCATGTTTGTGGGTCCTACCAGTCAGGCCCCGCGTGTAGACGAAGGGCGGCCCGAGATCCTCTACGAATTGGAGATTGCCTTTCGCCAGATACCACCTTCTGATCTTCATCAGCCCTGGGTTGTCGATCGCCTATTTCGACATCTACTCACCGATCTTACCGGTAATACCCATCGCGCTGAATTCTGCATCGACAAGCTCTATTCCCCAGACAGTGCATCAGGACGGCAAGGTCTGGTCGAATTCCGCGCCTTCGAGATGCCGCCCCATGCCCGTATGTCATTGGTTCAGATGTTGCTGTTACGTGCCTTGGTGGCGCGTTGTTGGGCACAACCTTATGAACAATCGTTGGTGCGTTGGGGTACAGAATTACATGATCGGTGGATGCTCCCGCATTACCTATGGGCCGACCTGAAGTCAGTTGTAGAAGATCTAAAAGCGGCTGGTTATCCTTTCCAGATTGAGTGGTTGGCGCCGTTTCTTGAATTCCGTTTCCCTCGCCTGGGGAGCCTGCAATTTAATGAGATAGAATTAGAGTTACGGGCTGCTATTGAACCTTGGTTGGTATTGGGTGAGGAGACGACTCGAGTGGGAACCGCTCGTTTTGTCGATTCTTCCGTGGAACGTTTACAGGTCAAACTTACTGGTCTAACAGATGGCCGCTATGCCTTAGCTTGCAATGGTCGCCGGGTTCCACTACGAAATACCGGAGTGCATGGCGAATGCGTCGCAGGTATTCGCTATCGTGCCTGGCAACCGCCTTCGGCTTTGCATCCGACTATTGGTGTCCATGCCCCATTGATATTCGATGTTATCGATCTCTGGAATGGGCGTGCTATTTCGGGTTGCACATATCAAGTTATGCATCCGGGGGGACGCAATTACGAGTATTTTCCAGTCAATGCCAATGAGGCAGAGGCCCGCCGCCATACTCGATTTTCAACCATGGGTCATACTCCGGGTAGTTTTACCCCCCAACCCTGGACCAAAGCTTTGTCAGTTTTTCTTCCCGAGCATACCCGAATGGGTCCCATGCCACCTCCGCAGGAAGAATTGACTGGGGAATATCCACATACCCTCGATCTACGTCGGTCTCGTTGAATGAGTGACGCCATCGGGATCAGAGAAAATAAACCAATGAGTATTGATCTGCATACCAAGAGTATTCTCGTTATTGATGATATGGTATCAGTACGAACGGCCTTGCGTCACATGCTGGCCTCGTTGGGAATTTCTGACGTTGATTTCGCGAGTGATGGTGATGAGGGGTTAAAACGCATGGAGGCACGGTCCTATGATATCGTCCTGTGCGATTACAATCTGGGGGAGGGGCGTGATGGGATGCAGATATTGGAAGAGGCCAAGCAGCGCCACTTGATTGGGCTGCACACGATATTTGCGATGATTACTGCCGAATCGAGTGCCGCGATGGTGCTCGGGGTCGTTGAGTATCGACCTGATGATTATTTTGTTAAACCAGTTACTCGACAGATGTTACAAGAACGTCTGAGTCGATTAGTGGCTCGCAAAAAAGTACTGATCGATATCGAGCGGGTAATGCGATCGGGGGATCTAACCAAAGCAGTCCAGATGACGGCCGAGCAATTGCGTGAACAGCCTGCGCATACCCTCGAACTGATGCAAATACAGGTAGACCTACTAATTCGCCTCGGACAATTTGAGACAGCAAGCACGGTTATCGAAGCGGCCGCCTCGGTACGCGAGACTTTTTGGGTAAAGCTGGGACGTGGACAGGTGTGTTATTACCTAGGCGATTATGAAGGGGCAAGCGCAGCGTTTAGTGCATTGATAGCAGAAAATCATCTGTATACGGAGGTGTACGATTGGCTGGCGCGGGTTCACTTGGCCACCGGAGATTTACAAGCCGCTAAGGAGAATCTTGCAACGGCTACCAAGATCTCTCCACGTTCCATTCGCCGTGCTCAAACTCTTGGCGAGGTCAGTTTACGTACCGACGATGCCGCGTTGGCCGAGCAGGCCTATCGTAATGCGGTGCGATTGGGGCGTTTCTCCGTCTACCATGATCCTAACGATTCTGCTCGTCTAGCCCAGGTTCTGTTGGAGCGTGGCAATCTTAAAGACGCCAGCCGAGTACTTAAAGACGCTCGCCGGCAATATCGAGGCAGCGCCTACGCTGCTCTGGCGCTTGCTATCTCCGAGGCATCCACCTACCACCGACTTAGTCTGTCCGACGCCGCCATGCGGGTGGTAGATGAGGCAATTGATGTCTACCAAGACGCGCGAGATGCCCTCCCCCCCGATTTAGCTATCGAATTGGCACGTCTGTGTCATATCTATGATCGAGATGTGCAGGCGGCGGCGATTACGACCCGCACGGTTTTCTATTATATCGAGGAAGCAGCCATTATGAATCAGGCCCGAGAAGTATTCTGTAGCCTGGGGATGGCCCAGGCAGGCACCCGATTTATTGATGAACTGTGGAAAAAAGTGGCGGTCGCGAATAGCGAGGGCGTTCGTTTAATTAATGAGGGAAAATTAAGAGATGCTCAGACTCTATTAGAGAAAGCGGCCGAAGATATGTCGTTCAATTCGACCACTAATATCAATGCTGCGCGGGTGCTTTTGATGATCATGGAGAAGCAGGGACGACGTAATGATCTATTGGGACGTGCCAAGCAATACCTAGATCGTGTCCCTGCTCCCCAAGCAGCCAACGATGATAAATTTCTCCGGCTGCGTGCCTCCTGGACCAGAATTTCCCATCAAGACGCCTGAATAGTTGCCGGGAACCGATATTCACATAGACATATTGCCTGCGCGGCGATGCCTTCGCCGCGACCGGTGAAACCGAGTCGTTCAGTGGTGGTCGCCTTGATATTGATGTGATCAATGGCGATGCCGAAGTCTTGCGCGATGTGCTCCACCATGGCGGGAATATGTGGGGCCATTTTCGGCGCCTGGGCGATGATGGTGGCGTCTAAATTGACCAGATGGTAGTCTTTTTCGCGAACCAGACGTATCACCTCACGGAGTAATTCACGGCTATCGATGCCTTGATAGCGCGGGTTGCTGTCGGGGAAATGACGACCAATGTCACCCAATGCGGCGGCACCTAACAGGGCATCACAGATTGCGTGGAGCAATACATCGGCATCGGAGTGGCCGAGGAGACCGAGGTGATAGGGAATCTCCACTCCTCCTAAGATAAGTCTACGCCCTTCAACCAGGGGATGAACATCGAAACCTTGACCAACTCTCATGATACCCCTCGTAACAGCCATTCCGCGAGTTGGAGATCGCGTGGATAGGTGACTTTGAAATTGGTACTGTCGCTTACTACCAATTTTGCGGAAAAACCGAGTTTCTCGATGGCTTGGGCCTCATCAGTTACTATTTCTCCAGTGAGCAGCGATAATGCACGTTGTAATAAATGGTAACGAAACATCTGCGGAGTCTGCGCCTGCCATAGATGTTCGCGTGATTCGGTATGTAATATCCGTTGCTCATGGTTGGCACGCTTCAGGGTATCCGCCACGGGCATTGCAAGTAAACCACCGCAGATATCGTCGCCCACTGTGGCAAAGAGCCGATCAAGTAATTCATCAGTCAAGCAAGGGCGTGCCGCATCATGGACCAGTATCCAGTCTTCTGCGTGGACTTTAATTCGATCTAATCCGTTGCGCACCGATTCAAAACGTTCGGCGCCACCACAGGGTAATATTCTGAGCTTGGCGGAAAATAGACTCCAGTCATAATTTCCCCACCATGTGTCGTTAGGTGCGAGCACTACGTAGACCGTGGAAATTTTCGGATGGGCACACAGGCGCGCTACTGCATAATAAATCATCGGTTTACTATTGAGCGGGAGATATTGCTTTGGCAATATGCTGCCCATGCGTGCCCCACTGCCGGCAGCGGGGATAAGTGCGTGGTAGTTTGGCATTTCGTGATGAAATTATTTTGGTTATTTGGGGTCAAATCTCCAAGCACTGCTACTCCTCTAGGGAGTATTGATTTACCTCGGAAGGCAGCGCCGGGCGGGGGCCGACCAGAGACATTTCACACCATAGCACGTTCCATAATTGCGGTAATTCGTCGATGGAGGTCCGACGGGTGAAACGTCCAATCTTGGTAATGCGTGGGTCATCCTTCATCTTGAACAACACCCCAGCGGTCATTTCGTTCGTGGTTAATAGGGCTTGTCTACGTGCCTCGGTGTCGATATACATGGAGCGAAATTTCCACATAGAAAAGAACTTTCCGTAGCGACCGACGTGAGTCTGTTTGGAAAATGCTGGCACTGGTGAATCATGTTTGATGGCTAGGGCAATGCCTAGAAACAAAGGACTCAATAGAACCAGCCCTGCCCCGCACCGGAGATATCGATCATTTGCTTGGTGAAATATGTGCCGCGTACCAGTGGAGCGAAACCCGAGAAATAGCGCAATGGATCCGAGAATATCAATCATGCGCGGTAGCAGCGCCAACCCCAATTGCCAGTGGCGCGCCAACCACAATTGCCAATACAGCCGTCAGGAAGGGGAGGGTGACCCAGAGGGCCGGGAATGGAGGGAGTGGCCGACATGTTTCTAGTCCTATTGGATATCATTTTGCAATGAGGGCGTTTTTTAGCTCGGATGAGGCTACCGGAAATAGCTAACCCAAGTTGCCACCCATGCGCTGAGAAACGAAAAAATCCCTGATATTGTTGACTATCCAGTTTGGTTTAGCAAACGAGCCGAGGTGGATAAAAACATCCAGTGGTCCTATGTCGAGGGGTGTATTTGTGAATGTATGTCCATAAAAGAGCACATACCTGACACCAGTCGATTACCCCTCTCCTTGCCAGGAGAGAGGGAGATTTTTTGTCTGTTCCGTCCGGGAGTTAAAAAGAACAAAAAATCTCCCTTCCCCTCTCCTGTTAAGGAGAGGGGGCGGGGGTGAGGTTTCCGATGATGTCTATTTTTCGAGAAATGACTTTGCGGAAGGGATCCACAACTTCAAGCTACTTAGTGGCGGGTGCTTCGGCAGGCGCGGGGGCGGGTGTAGCGGTTGGCATGCCATAGAGCCGGGCCATGGTCGCGTTATACTGTTCTTGGTGTTCCATCATCTGCTCCATCATCTTGAACATCATCTGGTTACGCTGTTCCATGAGTTGGCGATGTTGGGTAGCTGGTGTGGCTAGTGCAGGGTCGCCCATTGGACCACCGGGGCCACCCATGGGGGCATGGTGGTGGCCGTAACCAAACTGATCTGGGCCACTCATGTTGCTCATGGCCTTGATGCTCTCCATCATGGCCGCATGGTGTTGCTGCATGAGCTTTTGTTGCTCCATCGGGTCGGGGGTTGTCCGTATCTTTTCCATTAGCTCTTGGGTCTTGTTCATCCCTGCTTGGGCAGCGGCCATCTGCTCTTGAGCCTGTTTTTGATACTTTTGAACCATTTCCATGTGTTGCTGGTACGCAGGGTTCATCCCTGGCATACCACCCATGGGGCCAAAGCCGGGAGGCGGTGGAGGGGGGAGGACGGGGGCAGGGGCGGCGGTGGCCTCCGATGGGGCAGGAGGGGCGGACTGGGTGTCCTGCTCGTCAGCTACTACTGGTCCAGCGGCCAAGGTAAACGCACATGCCAAACCAAGAACGGTGCTACTTAATTTCATGTTTCAATCTCCCATATGGGTAAGGATAGCGTGGATTAAAATTGGTCAAGCGGAAAGTATATAGATTCACTCCGATCAAAAAAAGTACTGAGGCGGAATCGCGTACCCCAGACGTTGCACCGTTCTCTAACCCGAATATTTTGGTCGGCTATTACCAATTAACCTTCAGTTGCTATCTAGCGCCTGACCGAAAATCCCGATGTTGTGTTTTTGCAACCTTCCGGGTCGCAGAATGCAATACCTTATCTGTTCCACTGGCAGTAAATCTCTTATGCTCGATTATGATTTTCCAAACATATGATTTTTCGCAAGTAGAAGCGGTACTGGTTGATTCTCAGGTCAGCAATCTGAGGCTCATGCGGAATATTCTTTCGGGCATGGGAATCAAGAGGGTTCATCCGTTTCTAACCATGTCAGGTGTGATGGAGACGGTTTTGACCGTTGTCCCTGATATATTGCTAATCGAGGCGGAGGAGGCCGATGACGAGGCGTTGAAATTCGTGCGTTGGGTGCGTACTGATTTGAACAGTCCCAACCCATTCATGTGTGTAATTGTTACCACCTGGCAGCCCACCACTACTTTGCTCAATCGTGTTACCAATTCGGGCGCTGACGATCTGTTGGTGAACCCGGTATTGTCGAAACAGATGAGCGAGCGCGTAAATAGCCTAATCGAGGAGCGCAAAAGGTTTATCGTAACTGCTGATTATATCGGTCCCGATCGACGCAAGATGCCGCGTGCGGAGGTGTCACAGATTCCTATGTTGGACCCCCCCAATACCTTACAGATGAAGGTTGCCGGGCACTGGAATCGGGCAATGGAGCGCGACAAGATTGCCTGGGGCGTGGCTTGGATCAATGCTCAGAAAATCATTCGTGACGCGATGCAGGTTGCGATTCTGATCGAATTTGCCACCCCTGGTTTGCTGCAAACTCCGCCCGAGCGAGCGTCCTTTGACCATCTCCTGCGGGTTTCCACCTTTGTTGAAGATCTCCACCGGCGTCTTATCGGACATTCTGAGGAGGCATCGATCGCGACTAACTGTAAGGCGATCTTGGCCCTAATTGAACAGACATGCAGTACCCCGGAACAATCTATCGTTGAATCGGATCTAGCGCAGATCAAAACGCAGGTCTTGGATTTGATGTGCACCCTTAATCCTGGTCGTTCGTCGGAGGAGCTTGCGTCTGAGGTTATCGACCTGGTGGCTGCCTGCCGTGCCCGATTTGTTCAGCAGATCGCCGAGCGGGCCGCTTTATCTGCTACTCAGTCTGCGTCTCAATCCATTGTGGAGTTGCTCCAACCATTCCCAGTCAAACGTTGTTGATTAGGTTACGTTTTGGCCGAGTAGGATGGCCAGAAAGTTGGGGTACGGGAGTATCACAATCCAATGGTAATTGCTCACTTCCGCCAACCTCACCGCCTAATCCCCTCTCCTGTTAAGGAGAGGAGGCCGGGGGATGAGGTAGCCTGGAGAGTTAGGGGGAGAGTGAACGGTATCTACTGGGCGTGGATTTAAAGATATTTTGGTGAGATGGTGAGATGGCACTAAAACGGTCGTTACAGAAATCGCCGCAGGCAGTAAAACTGGGGAGAGGGGCGTTTAATTGCGTGGCCTGGTCGTCGGATCGACTTTGGTTAGCCCTTGGTGGTGATGACAATGCGGTTTATGTCTTTACGCCCAAGGGCGAATTGCATTGGCGTAGAAAGAAACACACGGCCCCGGTAGAAAGTCTCGCTTGGTCGCCGGATGGGCGCTGCCTTGCCTCGGGGGCGGACGATGGCACGGTGCGATTGTGGTCGTTTGACGGTACCGAGCTGCGTTGTCTCGACGGGCATGAAGGTATCGTTGCGGGTATCGCTTGGGCGCCGGATAGTCGTCGTTTGGTGTCGGGGTCGGAGGATCGTACCTTACGGTTGTGGTCTGCGGCAGATGGCGCCGAGCTACGTCGCATTGAGGGACATGAGGGGGCGGTTTGGAGTGTCGCCTGGTCGCCGGATGGTCGAGTGCTGGCCTCGGGGGCGGGGGATCGTACCGTGCGGTTGTGGTCGGCGCTGAGCGGGGGTGAGCTGCGCTGTCTGACCGGACATACCAACCAGGTCAGTAGTGTTGTTTGGTCGCCGGATAGTCGCCGCCTTGCGTCGGGGGGGCGTGACCAGACCGTGAGGCTGTGGTCGGTGCAAGATGGTACCGAGTTGAACTGTCTCGAAGGGAGTGATGGCGCGATTTTGAGTATGGCTTGGTCACCAGAGGGTCAATGTTTGGCCTTGGGGTCGTCGCAGGGGGTGATTCGGTTGTGGTCACCTGATGATGAGGGTGACGCAGGGGCGAGTACGGTCTGTCCCCGTGCCAGCGAAGAGGGGAGGAAGACCGTACCTCGCCCTAATGGATATGCAGAGAGGGTCTGGGGTGTTGCCTGGTCGCCAGACGGTAGCCATCTCGCGGCGGTTGCTCGAGATGGTACTTTGGCCATGTGGGAGGTGGCCGCCCCCTTACCCCCGGTCTCGACCACAGAAGTGAATGATGCTGTGCAATGGTTGGCACGTCAGGCCGCAACGATGGGGCGACGTGCCCCTCCGTGGATACCACACCTCCCAGGGGCGGATGCCGTAAGCGGTCTTGGGGTGTTACGTGTGGAGGGGCTTCAGCGGTCGGGTGCGCCCTGCATTGCTCTGCATCCGAATGGTCGCCGCCTTGCCAGTGCCCATTCCGACGGTCATCTGCGTTGTTGGAACTTGATGGATGGGCAACTATTTTGGACCAGTATCGATCCTGCTACGGAGAATCTGACCAAACCTTCGGATCGAACTCAACCCGTTATCCAGGATCTGGCCTGGTCACCGGACGGTCGATCGATTGCTGTGGGGATGGAGAATGGCGCGATATCGCTGTGGTCGGCTGCCGACGGGGTGGAGTTGCATCGTCTTACGGGGCACCGTGCCCCGGTTTCCAGTGTTGCTTGGTCGCCGGATGGTGATCGTCTGGCCTCGGGGTCGGCGGATCGAACGGTGCGCCTATGGTCGGTAGAGGGTGGCGTTGAATTGCGTTGTCTCAGGGGGCACACCGACTTGGTGCGGGCTATCGTGTGGTCACCCAATGGGCGTTACCTGGCCTCGGGGGCGCAGGATTGTACGGTTCGTTTGTGGTCGGTAACCGATGGGCGGGAACTGCGTTGTCTAAAGGGACACACGGCGCTGGTTTATAGTGTGGCTTGGTCGCCGGATGGGCGTCGACTTGTCTCGGGGTCGCAGGACCAAACGGTACGGCTGTGGTCGATAACTGACGGCGCTGAACAGCAGCGTTTGGAGGGGCATTCCAGCGCGGTTCTAAGTGTTGCTTGGTCGCCAGATGCTATCCATCTTGCGTCGGGGTCCGTGGATGGCGTCGTATGCGTCTGGAACTCTCTTGATGCGGGAGGGCGAGGGCGGTCGCCGCTCCGTAGCTTCCTTGCTTCTGGTTATACCTGGCGTGTGGCTTGGGCACCCGGCGGTAGTTTCCTGATCTCCAGTCACGCGGAGGATGTAATCCACCTCTGGAACACCCTTGACCTCCTCCCGGGCCAAACCACTGGACAGGCGCCAACCAGCGCTAATCTCTTCCGACCGGTAGACCTTTCCTCGTTGCCGGCCGCGCTAGTTGCTCTACATCGGCTAGGAATCCATCCGCCTCTGTCTCTGGTCCACGACCTTCGTACCTTGCTGGGAGGAGGGGCGCCGCCCGCCCTCGAGCCACTGTTTACGGGTCCTGAGGGGGAGCGTATTCAAGATCTTCAGACCTTGGGTTGGTCTAGCGCGGCTCGTACCGGTCTGCTTGCCCTACTGCTGCATGGCCTGCCCGACTCCCGTTGGGAGGTTCCCTCGGACCTAACCCCTGGCATCCTGCGCACGTCGCTGGCCGCTGCCCTGGCCGGTGAATCCATTGATCCCGATGCGCCGCCACCGCCACTCGCTTTTCTCCGCCAAACTGCTGCGAGTCTTGATGCCCCTTTGCTTACGTTAATCGCGGCCTTGGGTCCCGATGCGGTAGCCGCAGATCCGGGGCTGCTCCTCCGGCTGCGTTACTGCGTGACTCAATTGCCCGGCTTGAATCCGGTCCAGCGTCACCTGCTGAGGCAGCATTTGATACCGTTGGGGATAGTAAAAACGGATACCAGAAATATGGTAGGCGGAAGCTGCGTCTCCTCTGGGGTTTATGGTCAGAATGGCGGGAATTTTTATCGGGAGATGTCTGTAGCACCCTCTGGGTTTCCCATTGATAGAATGCGATTTCCCCCTGGTGAATCCTCTTTTCTCTTAGGGCCTGATGTTGGTTTTGGGCGGTGCCGCAGGGACAGCGAATGGCGGTTGGCACGGCAGTATTGTCTTCAACTACCTCCTCGAATGGAGGGTAATTTCGCGTTGCGCCCTTGTCTACGTCCGACGGTGATTATTCTTGACTGTTCCCCGGCCTGCCACGGTGCTGTCGAAGGACTTCTCCGACCGGCTGCTCATGCCTTAGCGGCTACTCTCCGTCGTCAACGTCTACCGGTAGTATTGGTGAGTGCGGGGGGGAGGCCTACGGTCCACCTCCTGGAACAACCCGCAGATCTACTGACCTTTCTTACCCAGCGTAGCCAGAATCCTCCCGACCCGGTGACAACCCTTGCGGTTGCTACGGCCCTACGTCGGCAACTCGTGGGTAATACGCGGGAGCCAATCATTTTGTTGCTGACTCAGCCTCAGTGGGGGGGCGAAATCGGGGAAATGGTTCTCTCCTCGCCTCACTTACGGGCATTGTTCGTCCAAGACGTGGCGTTGGCGTGCCCTGTCGCCGCTCCGGTTTGGTCTCGGTACTGCGAACGTTGGGAGGCCCTCACTTCGGATCAACATACATCCCTGCCCGAGGTCCTGGGACGACTCATCGGATAATGGAATGACACCCTTGCAGGATGAACAAAATTTCTTTCTCTATCAGTTCGTTACTGATGTAGTGGTACCGGTTGCGGCCCATCTTGGGCAAGTTGCAAAATCTAAGACGTATGGCTGATACTCGCGGCGCGTCGCGATCCTTGCTAGATGTTAAATCTGTAGTGGTGTAACAGCGAGCGAGGGGGCCACACCGCAAGGTGTGTGTCACCAGGCCCTTATGTACTGGCAGTCGGGAAAGACCGGCAACTTTAAAGATTTTGCTATCCAAAGGGGCAGGGAAAACCGTCCCCTTTCCTCCCCGCCCTGATGGGCGGGGTTTCTCGGAGACACTGATGAAAATACGTAGAAACCACTGCGCAACCTCATGGTCGCTGGTTGGTATGGTCGCTCTGTATTGTGTTATTTCCCTGTTTCCCATTGTCGTTCAGGCTGATACTTCTAGTCTGACCGCAGTTATGACACCGGAGCAGCGTGCGTTATTCGATCAGCTTTCACCGGAGCAAAGAGATGCAGCCATAAAGGCTATTCAGGGTTTGAAAAAGGATGTTATGTCAGGAATGCCGACCTCTTCTCAAACGGAGGTAACTCCTTCAGTTACGGTTCCAGTTACGGTAATACCCAAACCCAATGATTCGTTACAACCTTCACCCGTCGAGAAAGAAGAAAATAAGGTAAAGGCGGTCGCTGATGCGAAGGAAAGAAAACCAGAACCAGAGAAGCTAAAACAATTTGGTTACGATTTATTTTCCGGGACTCCAACTACTTTTGCACCAGCCACGGATATTCCTGTGCCGACTGATTACGTCATTGGCCCAGGGGATACCATTCAGGTTCAGATCTTCGGTAAAGACAACATAACCTATTCTCTATCCGTTTCTCGTGATGGTGATATAAGTTTTCCTGCGATTGGTCCGGTTCCGGTAGCAGGTATGAAGTTTTCAGAGGTGCGTGAGAATTTGATGGATCGCATTATCCGTCAGACACGCGGTAACACGGCCAATGTTACGATGGGTCCCCTGCGTTCGATTCGTGTCTTGATCTTGGGGGAGGCCCAACAACCTGGTTCTTATACCATCAGCGCGCTATCTACCCTGACTAACGCGCTCCTGGTAAGTGGTGGGGTTAAAACAATTGGGTCGCTGCGCAACATTCAACTCAAGCGCAATGGACAGAATGTGGTGACCCTGGATCTCTATGATTTACTGCTGCGTGGGGACACCAGCGGTGACGTGCGGCTGGCGCCAGGTGACGCTATTTTTATTCCTACGGTTGGCCCCACAGTAGGCGTCAGTGGAGCGGTATATCGACCCGCTATCTATGAGTTGAAAGACGAAAAAAGTGTAGAGGATGTAATTAAACTGGCAGGTGGGACTCTACCCAATGTCTATCTCCAAGGTAGCCAATTGGATCGTATCCATGATGGTTTTGACCATACGGTGGTTAATCTCGACCTATCGACGCGTAAGGCAATGGAGACTTCTGTCCGGAGTGGCGATCTGGTGCGAGTGTATTCTGTCTTGGAGCGCTTCGATGACATGGTAACCCTGGTGGGCCATGTTCATCGCCCCGGCCAGGTGCAGTGGCGTCGAGGGATGCACCTAACCGATCTTGTTCGATCGTTGAAGGATCTGCTTCCTGGGTCGGATACCAGCTACGTTGTGGTGCGTCGTGAACTACCCGATCGACGTATTAAAGTGCTGACCACGGATTTGGCCCAGGCATTGGCTCATCCCAAATCTTCCCAAAATCTCGAACTCAAGCCTTTGGACGAGGTGTTGGTATTTGGTCTGGAGGAGGATCGTGTCGCCTTGTTAGCGCCCATCATTACCCAGCTAACTCACCAGGCGCGCCTGGATAAGGCAGCGTACATTGTGTCCATTGACAGTGGGGTACGTTATCCCGGTACCTACCCCCTGATTCAGGATATGCAACTGACCGATCTAATTACGGCAGCAGGTGGAACCCTACCTGATATCGATCTGGATTTTGTAGTGGTGCGTCGTAAGGTTGATAAAGAACAGCGTATCGAGGTTATTTCAGCATCTTTACGCCAGGCAATGGTGGCGTCGGGCAGCAGTGCAAATGTTTTTTTAACCCCCAAAGATAATGTTCACCTCTTCGGACTCAACGAAGATCGTTCCGCATTTTTGACCCCCCTATTAACCAACCTCCGCCGTCAAGCCTTGAGTACCGAAGAGACACCAGTAGTTGAGGTAGCTGGGTCAGTACTTAAGCCAGGGAGTTATCCTTTGATGCGGGATATGCGGGTGAGTGATCTGATTCGATCTGCGGGTAATCTAAGTGAAGCTGCCTATACGTTAACCGCAGAAATTACTCGCTATACGGTAGTTAACGCTACTGCCCGTGAGGCCGCGCACATTAACATCGATCTGGCTGCCATCCTCAATGGTAATCAGGCTGCGGATCTGTCGCTCAAAGGCTATGACCGATTGAACATTCGCCCTATTCCAAAATGGAGTGAACAGGAAATTGTTACGGTGCAAGGCGAGGTCAACTTTCCTGGGGTCTATTCGATTAGTCATGGCGAAACCTTGAGCAATTTGCTGCACCGCGTTGGCGGTTTTACCAGTAATGCTTTTCTGGAAGGGGCGGTATTTACCCGAGAAGACCTGCGGAAGCGCGAACAGCAAAGTATCGATGATTTGGCGCGCAGGATGGAGGCTGATCTTGCTGCTTCAGTGCTCGAGAAGAACGAGACGGGAGACGTGTCCAAACAGATGGCCTTCTCAGCTGGCAAACAACTCGTTGAACAATTGCGTAGCACCAAGGCGGTGGGTCGTTTGGTAATTGATCTACCAGGGTTGGCGGCGGGTACGGATATTTCTGGTATGAAGGAAAGGAATTATTCTGAATTGGATGTTGTGCTTAAGAACGGTGACCAATTGGTGGTGCCGCGAGATGTTCAGGAGGTTAGCGTCATGGGTGAGGTACATCATCCTACCTCTCTCCTTTATCAGGAAGGGCTGGAGCGTGATGATTATATCTCCAAGAGTGGTGGAGTTACCCAAAAAGCCAGTATGAAAGATGTTTTTGTGATTCAGGCGAGTGGTAATGTCATTGCTCATGATGCGGCCGGCCTTTTCGGGTGGTTGCCGGTTATGCAGACGCGAACCATTCGACCCGGAGATACCATCGTTGTACCCTTTGATGTTGAGCGTATCCAACCTATTGCTTTGTGGGGTGAGGTTGCCAAGATTACGTATCAACTCGCGGTGTCAGTGGCGACCCTTAAGACGTTAAATGTGTTCTAGGCGGACATTTGGATGACAGATAATTTGCTTGTCGAAGGACTGGTGCCCCAGCCTAAGGAAAACATAGCAGTGGACCCTGAACAGTTACGAATGCCCCAGTCTTCAGCACACGACCCATCTGGCGATGATGCGGAGGAGATTGATCTCCTCCTGGGATTGTTTGCGCTGTGGGATATCGTGATGAAGCGGAAACGTCTCGCTATTGATGTATTTCTTGGCTGCATCACCATTGCCCTTGCTTATGCCATATTGGCGACGCCCATTTATAAAGGTGAGGTTCTGTTGTCCATTGTTAGTGCTGAGAAAAGCGGAGGACTGGGGGGGGGGGCTAGCTGAACTTTCTTCCCTTGCTGGTTTGGGGGCTAGTTTGTCAGGAGGGAGAGGAGATGCTGTTGCGGTTTTATCTTCGCAAACGCTGGTAGACTCATTTATTAGAAAGAACAATCTACTGAAGGTACTTTTTCCTTCGAGGTGGGATGATGAAACAGGGGCTTGGAAAATGGGAAAAGAGCCGACTCAAGCCGAGGCCTATCGGCTATTTTCTCTCGGAATGTGTAAAGTTAACGACGATCGAAAAACAGGTTTGGTAACCTTTACTGTCTACTGGAAAGACCCAGTGGCGGCCGCCAGATGGGCGAACGATCTGGTTCAAGAGGCTGATCTCATCCGGCGTCGTGATGCTATCGAGGAGACCGAGCGTAGCATTGCCTTTCTGGAGGCAGAACTTCGCAAAACTAGCGTCGTTGAGACGCAACAAACCATCCAGCAGTTAATGGAAGTTCAGATCAAGAAAAAGATGTTTGCCAATACGGCCGGTCGTTATAGCTATAAGGTCATTGATCAGGCAATTGTCCAGGATCTCAAAGAACGTCCCAAACGAACGCTGATTGTGATTATGGGGACGTTTTTTGGATTAGTCTTTGGTGTTTTAGTTCCATGGTCCCAGGAGCGCTACGGTGAATTTCGTGTCCGCCTCCGTAGCCATCGACAGAAAATGGTGAACAATCCATAAGTGATTTCAAGTTGCCACCTAATGCGCTTTTCTCCCCTCTCCCGGAGGGAGAGGGGAGAAAAGCGCGCTAGAGGGGAGAAAAGCGCGCTAGAGGGGAGAAAAGCGCGCTAGAGGGGAGAAAAGC
>CAUYTY010000201.1 GCA_963575655.1 Gammaproteobacteria bacterium
TTTTCTAATAGTTCATCCGCTTTTTCTAATAGTTCATCCGCTTTTTCTAATAGTTCATCCGCTTTTTCTAATAGTTGGGCACATATTTTCCTTCAAAATCAACGCGCTCGTTTGTGATGGGTGTGGACCGACAACATCTTTAACACAAAGTCCTTTACAAAAAAGACAACAACAAGACCGATGTTGTTTGGTGTGTATAATCACATTTAATGTATGTGAACTAGCCATTAGTAACCCGTAACCCCCCAAAGTACCTGGATAGCCCCTTAGGAAAGTCAAAGGCGTCGACTAGAAGCGAAGTCAAAAGCAAGGCAAGGCCCACCAGAGGCCCACCAGAGGCCCACCAGAGGCCCTAGGAACCCCTAGGAAAGTCAAAGGCGTCGACTAGAAGCAAAGTCAAAAGCAAGGCAAGGCAAGGCCCACCAGAGGCCCTAGGAACGTCTAGGACGGCCGATCAGACCCAAGGCAAGGAAGGGGGGGGGACCACCTTCGATTTTTCGGGTTGTGGCTGCTGCTTCTAAAAACCCTGACAAAACAAAAGGACACCCACTTTGTTTGACTAACAAAGTGGGTGTCCTTTTGTTTTTCTAGTATGCGGGCGATCAAGACCTTCGAAACGTTAATGATGGACCCCAGTAAGGAATCCACGCTCTCTGGATTGCGTAATCAGAAGGGTCAACCGGTATTCGGTATCAGTGGATATGGTGAATACCGTCCAGTAATTGATCACTCCACCCGCACCCCCACCCCCACCCCCGAAGCGGCGAATCGACGCATCGATATTCGTTTCTTCCTAGTTAATCCCAAGCCCCCAGTTGCTATCCCGCAGGTCTTTGAAGGTCTGGACCGATTAATCCAGAAACTCGGGACCCTCAATGACGAAAGCGCGGTAAAACCACAGTAGTGATGCAGTCTCGTAGGATGCGGTAAGGAACGAACCGCAATCCTACGCGGACTTATTGCTTTCGTTGGTGGTCATTAACCATTTCGTGGAACGCCGCAATACTTGCCTTGGCGGCTGCCTCCAATCTTGCCTCTGCTTCCTGCCTTTTCTCAGCGACGCTCTTCTCTGCTATTTCACTAGAAGACATATTCTTATAATAATTTCGTATTAAATATACGAGATAACCACCAGTATTGTTTATCACCTCACCATTTCTAATCCGCAAGGTGATATTTTCTATGGAAGCTCGAATAATTATGAACTCGTAATTGTTCAATAGTTCGTTTGCTGTAGCCTCGATTACACCGTAACTTCTCATTTTATCAAACAACTCTAGCCTTTCGGTATCATTATCTATAGGATTGATACTTTTCTCTATCTCGTTATAAGGAGAAGTGATGTCTATGATGACCTTAATAATAAATTTGATCGCGGAGACCTTCCTATTTTTCTTAACCTCAATATAATCAATCCTCAGATCTGTCTTGTTGTTTATTTCAAGTTTGGCCCGCTCTAACACATTTGCCTTCAGGTTTGAATATAGCAAATATTGCTCCTCTTTGATACCACAGTAATCTCGCAGCTCCTGGATAGTGATAGTCCTTTCACCAATCTTCTGATACTGTTTCAGCAACTCGTAGACACGAATTGCGTAGGCACTCTTCAGATTGAGTGCTGTCTTTAGTGAGAATTTTGTAAAGTTGCGATGCAAATCTACAAGATATGGAATAAGCTCCTCACTAATCCTAAAGGTTGCAGTATTCTCACCAAGATTGTACTTTGCGTAGTCTACCCAATGTACATGTTCAACTTCATTTTTCTCCTCGTTAAAAATCTTTACAACTCTCTCCATTAGACTCTCTATCACTCTCATAAACTGATTTTGTATATCATTGCCACTAATACCTAAAAATGAAGAGAAATCTTTAATATTTATTGTTAGATAATTAATTTCTTTTTCTCTAACCTGTGAGATTAGCCATAGGACTATTCTTTTCTCCTGAATAGTAAGGTCATATTTACCCTCAATAAGGCGGTTATGCTTTACAACAACTGCACCCATCTCTTTCTTCATTTTGCGCACCATATGTATGGTAATGTTAGCGGTACATACTGAGCATAACATGCTATTATCATTATTATAACATAACTAATAGTTCATCCCTAAAATCTAATAGTTCATCCCTAAAATCTAATAGTTCGGCACATATTTTCCTTTAAAATCAACGCGCTCATTTGTGATGGGTGTAGACCGACAACATCTTTAAAACAAAATCTTTTACAAAAAAGACAACAACAAGACCGCTGTTGCTTGGTGGGTATAATCGCATTTTTTATGAGTAAACAGACCACTGGCAACCCGTAGCTACCCAAAGCGCCTGGATAACCCCCTAGGAAAGTCAAAGGCGTCGACTAGAAGCAAAGTCAAAAGCAAGGCAAGGCAAGGCCTACCAGAGGCCCACCAGAGGCCCTAGGAACCCCTAGGAAAGTCAAAGGCGTCGACTAGAAGCAAAGTCAAAAGCAAGGCAAGGCAAGGCCTACCAGAGGCCCACCAGAGGCCCTAGGAACGTCTAGGACGGCCGATCAGACCCAAGGCAAAGAGGGGGGGGGGGAACCACGAAGGAGCACCGGGAGTGCGACGCCCCCCCCCAGTCTGGTTGCGTAATGCAATGGGGCAGAGGACGCGAGGGAAATTCTGAAGCCACTGCTATTAAGGTTCAGCCAGCCCGCTGGCTTTTGACGTTTCCGTTGACGTTACTGTATTCATAGCCATCGCTTCTTTGTAGCAAGGTAAAGTCTTGGTGTCGTGCGGTAATTTTTGCATCGCCAGAGCGAATATCGAAGTAACCCGTTGCCCGGATTCCGGCCAACCGCCCGATATGGTCTCCTGCATATTTTCCAGACGGTTGAGATAGACGAACCAGGTCCCCAGTCTGAAACCCGAATACCCGTTTGCATCGACCTGCACCGCCACGCGGAAATCCAAACTTGTCTGTCCTTACCGTCTGGTGTGTGCCACGTCCCGTGGCTTTAATTTGTAGCGGTACAAGTCCAGGTGGGATGACGACATCCGCGCCGGTTTCACCAACACAGGTCGCGTCAATCCAGTGGTCATTTACGTAACCCTGCGTGACGCGGTTTAATTTTGTCCGTCCACCTGACCAGAACGAGGTAGGCAATCCCCAGGTTTTGATCTCGTTGCCCAATGCGTAACGTGCAGAATTTACCGCTGCCGCGTCGCGTAATGGTGCTTTGGCTTGTGCTTTAATCTTTTTCAGTAGGTCAGGTTTACCCACAAGGAACTTCTCAACAGGCTGCGCCGCTTTCTTTTCGTTGCAGGGTCGGCAAGCAACGGTTAGATTAGACGCCCGATCACTACCACCAAGGGCTTTGGGTTGGATGTGCTCAATCTGAAGAGGCACATCCTTCTTCCCGCAATAGGCACAAGTCCGCTCAAACTTCTCCAACAAGTATTCCCGTAGTTCGTACCCGGCCAACGTTCCTTGCTGGTACTCGACACCGGAAATCTCCGGGTTGGCCATCTTTTGCATGTCAAAGCGTACCGTTTCGATATAGCAAAGCCATTATAAAGTGATTAAACCCATTACATATTCAATTGATTTCCGTCGCAAAGTGCTCGCCATACAAGAACAAGAACAGCTCACCTACGCAGAAATCGCAAGCCGCTTTGGAATTGGGATTGCCACTTTGACGCGTTGGCGTTCACGCCTGGAGCCAAAACTAACTCGAGACAAACCCGCCACGAAAATTAATAGGGAATCGCTGGCGCGTGATGTTGAAATGCACCCTGACGCCTATCAATTCGAGCGAGCTAAACGTTTAGGGGTGAGTAGGAGCGGCATTGGTCAAGCATTAAAACGCATGAGAATCAGCTATAAGAAAAAAACACTATCACACCCAAAAGCAAATGAAGAGAAGAGAACAGCCTTTCAAGAGCGAATGGAAGTATATGAAACAGAAGGGAGAAGCATAGTTTTTATCGATGAGGCGGGATTCGCGGTGGATATGCCACGCCGCAACGGCTACGCGCCGATTGGCAAGCAAGATTGGAATGCTAAAGGGCGAGTGAACGCCATTGGAGCGTTGATTGGTATGTGTAACGCTCTTTACCGGAACCATCAATAGTAATGTGTTTTACTCTTGGATCACCCAAGATTTACTCCCAAAACTTCCTCCCAATTGCGTTCTTGTGATGGATAACGCAACTTTCCAATTCAAAAATCCATCAAAAATGCGGGCCATATTCTGGAATATTTACCACCTTATTCACCAGATTTCAATCCCATCGAACATAAGTGGGCGCAATTAAAGGCGATTGACAAAAGAGAACGCCGTACTACCGAGGAAGTCTTCGCAAATTATGCGTAATCATTTTATGGTGGCTTTGCTATACCGTCTCGACCGTCATTCCTTTCGTCGTCAGAGCCTGGGACTGGAGAAGCATCCCAGGGTGACTCGCTTTCGCTTCTCTTCTTGTCGGCTGCCTTTCGGCGGGCTGGTTGAATCTCAAACTTTTCAGCCAGCGGAAGGGATTCCGCTAGGTCGGAAAGTTAGGCGGCGACTCAACGCTCTCTGGGTTGCGTAATCAGAAGGGTCAACCGGTATTCGGTATCAGTGGATATGGTGAATACCGTCCAGTAATTGATCACCCCACCCCAACCCCTGAAGCAGAGAATCGACGCATCAATATTCGTTTCTTCCTAGTTAATCCCAAGCCCCCGGTTGCTATCCCGCAGGTCCTTGAAGGTCTTGACCACTTGATCCAGAAACTCGGGACCCTCAATAATGATTGAGATTTCAGGAAAGTTCGATATTGCTCTTTTATAAGAGCTCGGTGGAGATTCTTGAACAAGGATCACGCTAGCAATATATGTTGAAGGATATTCTCGATTGGCTTTGGCTACGGATATGGTTTTGGAAAGTTACGGGATTCGTGTGGATAACCATACGAACAAGTCGATTATACCCATGTTGTCCAATGGTGCATGGTCGCTGTACAAGGAACAGACAGGTAAGGATGGGGAAGAGCCGTATTTGGGTAAGGTGATACTTACCATGGCCACCACCACCGGTTTGGTACCACCTGCTGGCCCCTCTCTGCTGGTGCTCTTTGGTCCGTGAGCAGATTCGTCAACTGCGCGTAGGCCCTTCGGCGGTCGGCTGCTTCTTGATCGAGTCGCGCCATTAGGTCGCTGATCACGTTCTCCAGTCCTTCGTTGTTCGTTTCCAGGTTAGCAATTCGGAGGTTGTGTTCTACGACCAGACGATCACGCTCTCTGTCACGTTCCACCAGCATCTCGCGTAGAAGGCGAATCTCTACATCTTGTGGAGATTCGTTCGCACTGGTGTGATGTGGTGCGGTGGTGCGGTGCACGGACTCATCATCCGCCCCCCCTTCTGGTGCTGGTTCGTAGACACGGTATAGCTCGGAAGGGTCGATCAACCATTGACCAAGGTCGTCCCGCTGCGCAGAAATCCTTCCAGATTGTATGGCGCGAAGGATAGATGACTTGCTCTTCCCAGTAGAATCGGCGGCTTCTTTGATTGTGATTGGTGGCATAGTGACGTGCTGCGCACTAGGTAATTGTTCGGTGCGTCAGTATGAAATGACACGGTGCGCATAGTAAAGGGAGCGGTGCATACCGTGGTTAATTCGCGCCGAATAAACTCATCACCTTTCCGATAAATCGTCCAGTTGGTTCTTGGCGGATCTTTTTCCGTAGTCGGTCATCCGCAGTGACAAACCGAGTTTGTTCAGCTTCGGCCATTGCCAAGTAAAGACAGTCATAGGCGGGGTGGTCGAGCATGATGGCGATTTGAGTTGCGGTATCTAGAAACGGCCGCATTGGTAGTAGGACGATATAGCAAAGCCATTATAAAGTGATTAAACCCATGACATATTCAATTGATTTCCGTCGCAAAGTGCTCGCCATACAAGAACAAGAACAGCTCACCTACGCTGAAATCGCAAGCCGCTTTGGAATTGGGATTGCCACTTTGACGCGTTGGCGTTCACGCCTGGAGCCAAAACTAACTCGAGACAAACCCGCCACGAAAATTAATAGGGAATCGCTGGCGCGTGATGCTGAAATGCACCCTGACGCCTATCAATTCGAGCGAGCTAAACGTTTAGGGGTGAGTAGGAGCGGCATTGGTCAAGCATTAAAACGCATGAGAATCAGCTATAAGAAAAAAACACTATCACACCCAAAAGCAAATGAAGAGAAGAGAACAGCCTTTCAAGAGCGAATGGAAGTATATGAAGCAGAAGGGAGAAGCATAGTTTTTGTCGATGAGGCTGGATTCGCGGTGGATATGCCACGCCGCAATGGCTACGCGCCGATTGGCAAGCGTTGCGTTGGCAAGCAAGATTGGAATGCTAAAGGGCGAGTGAACGCCATTGGAGCGTTGATTGGTATGTGTAACGCTCTTTACCGGAACCATCAATAGTAATGTGTTTTACTCTTGGATCACCCAAGATTTACTCCCAAAACTTCCTCCCAATTGCGTTCTTGTGATGGATAACGCAACTTTCCAATTCAAAAATCCATCAAAAATGCGGGCCATATTCTGGAATATTTACCACCTTATTCACCAGATTTCAATCCCATCGAACATAAGTGGGCGCAATTAAAGGCGATTGACAAAAGAGAACGCCGTACTACCGAGGAAGTCTTCGCAAATTATGCGTAATCATTTTATGGTGGCTTTGCTATATTAGCTTTTTGGAGTAAGCGGGCGGCTAGGGAGGCTTCATCTGGGGATAGCTCCCCGCGTCGTACCTTTTTCCACAGAATGTTGGCGCATTCAGCAATGATCAGGTCGGGGGCGGCCAGTCGGTGGGTATGCTTAAGTATCAGCGCCTCGTTGGTACCTACTTCTTCGACAACCCATTTCACGGCGATGCTGGCGTCCACAATCAAGGGGGTCATCGTTCGTCGCGCCCTTCACGGAGGAGTACTTCGGCGGGGGTATGACGACGACCAGCGGTAATTGCGCGCAGTTCTGCAGCTAGTACATCGAAAGAGGGTTCGATATCAGCGGCCAAGGCTTGGCGTAGGATGTCGCGATGTTCAGCCTCGGCGGAACGTCCGTTGCGGGCAGCTCGATACTTGAGGCGGGTGATCAGATCGTCATCGAGGTTGCGAACGTGGAGGTTACCTGGCATGTTAGGTTTCCTTAATGGTTATTGTGAGAGCAATGCTACCATTAATTCGTAGAAGTGATTTTTATCCTGAGCGTTACCATGTCTACCATCGTTAGTCCCCATGACCGCTTCTTCAAAGAGTGTTTTTCTCGTCCTAAAGCGGCGGTTGACCTGTTTCGACGCGTTCTGCCGACCGAGGTGGTGAACGCACTTGACCTCACTACCATTAGGACCGCTAAAGGTAGCTTTGTCGATCCGAAACTACGCGAGCACCATACTGACCTGCTCTTCGAGGTGACCGGTCGTGATGGTTCGCCGGTCCTGGTTTACCTATTGGCGGAACACAAAAGTAGTCCCGATCGGTGGGTGGTGCTGGACCTGTTGCGTTACGCGAGTGAGATCTGGCGTGAGTGGGTGAAACGAAATAGCGGTCAGTGGACAATGGGGATGAAATTGCCCCCCTTGATTCCATTGGTGCTCTATCACGGGAAGAAGAATTGGACTGCTCCCACTGATATAGCTGATTTGGTAGACATCCCTGCGATATTGGAACGCTATCGCCCCCATTTCCGCTATGAATTATTGGATCTTTCTAGTGTTGCTGATGGGACACTACCTGCGGGAGTAGAGTCACGGGCAGCACTGTTGACGCTTAAATATATTTTCCACCCGGAGAAGGTACAGAAATGGCTCGTTGATGTTATAAAAACCGTAAATGAGTTGAATGAAGTGCCAGGCAGATTGGAGTTAATGCGTATCATACTGAATTATATGGCTGTTGTTCACGATTTTGAAGACAAATGGCTGCGGCAGGTCTTGAATGAGAATTTCCTAGAGGGGGATAGCATTATGCTAACCATGGCAGAACGGTGGGTACAACAAGGAATGCAACAAGGAGTAAAACAAGGAGTAAAACAAGGAGTACAACAAGGAAGGCGTCAGGAAGCTGGCCTGATGGTAGGTCGCCAATTACGGAAGCGCTTTGGTCCATTACCGGAATGGGCGACCAAGAAACTGGAGAATGCGGAGCCTGAGGAATTGGAGCAGTGTGCGGACCGCTTGCTGGATGCGCCGAGTTTGGAGGCGGTGTTTCAGGTGGAGGAACGCCACTGATTGTGGGCGGAGGGTGCAGTGGAGAGGGATTGAACCGCCCAAACCACCCGCACTGGTGTGTTGGTGTGGGGTGGTTTGGTGGTGTTTTTTGGGGGGGGGTTGTCTCGATTTTGTCCAGGTTTGGGGGGGCGGGGACGGCTGCCTGTTAGGGAGAGGGAAGCATCACGAATCTCTCAAAGGTGAGTCCGATAATTTCACCCATCGAGCATACCTCAACCACCCAAAATCACCACGAAAACCAACACAAAACCAGACCAGAAACCAGCGAAAAAACCGCTGCCAATGACTCACCACGGCAGTGTTCGGTTGGTGGTGGTTCATACGGTCCATGGACCGTTCGATAAAGAATGTTTTGTTTATTTTTAGAAGCTCTGGATATGTATAAACCTAACCGGGATATGCTCTAGTATTCAGTTAAAATAATTGGTTAGAAAACTTAAACATCTGGATAAAGGCAGTCGTTTTTCGCCAAATCTATTCAGTACAAGATTTCTGGGAGCTTCCCTTGCGAGTATCGATCAGTTGTTCAGGAAGATTACCAGTAACCAGTGCAGTAATATCGCGAACCATGGGAGTTCCATCCTTATGACCAAACAAGTGGCTCACGGTCATTACCCCAGAACCATTTTTGATAAATGTTCTCCAGGCAATTGGAGAGATCGTGACCTGGCCAGTCTCATCAAAGTCGAACATCAGGGCCTTTCTTTTATCCTTGGTATTTTGCAAGAACAGTTTAATGTTCTGAAACATTTCCTGAGAAATGAGTAGACGTTCACCCTTGCGCGATATGGTGTGGTTTAGCAAAGTAGCAATAGAAAAGGTAATGCTACCGTTACAATTACGAGTAAAGCGCAAACTCCCTTGAGGTGTACCAGGCGCTGGAACGATGGTAGTAAATAAGGTAGCTGCCTCCCGAGAGATTGAGGTAAGGTGGCCAGATTCTTCTCTGATTGAGGTAGTAGGAGCGTTGGCTAGTTGATTGTTTACCTGAAGCGATGGTTGTTCTACTTTTTCTGGTTGCCCCGCAGGGGAGGCAATAGCGGGAATAGTGGCCTCCTTCGTTATTTCATTTTGACCCGTAGAATCCCTATCATCTTTTGGGATGGGAGGATGATCAGGGGTATTTCTTTCCTCTGGTGAGGTGCTGGGGACGATAGGCTTAGTAATAGGGAGTGTGTTTATACCGCTGGTACTGGCGATCTGGATTGGTTCTTCATGCTTCACTACGTGTGAGGCAGGGGTAACGGTTTTCTCCACCGCTAATTCGGTTGTCACCTGATCGTTTTTCGCGATATTGAGATGGTTCCAGATCCATACGAGCAGCACAACAATACCAATGCTTAGGGTAACCCCAAGCGCGGTTCTTTTCAGGCGTGTGAACGGCGTCTCTTGGAAGCTTGATTGGCTAATTTGGAGGGCGAGTAGTTCCATTTCTTCTTTGCGCTCCTCGAAACTCACCCCGGTTTCTTCCTGGGCAGGTTGGACGATCCGGGGCGCAGGTGATGTCTTTTCGAGGTGAGATTGGAGGGTACGTAGGACTAACTCGGTGAATTTCTTCTCGCGTGGTTGTTCGACTGCCTCCGCAGTAACCTGAGCAACCCGCATCATTTCTGGAAGCGGGAGGGGGATCAGGTTTTCCGTGGGTAATTGGGTTAATTCCATCAATAACTCTTGTTGGAGATGAGTGGAAAAGAGCAACCACACGGAGAACGCATTTGTGGTGTCTTCTAGCTCAAAATCACTGCTCATCCGAGGAACACTGGTTACAAGTTCGCCAACTGTGATGAGTTGTTCCAGGAGTTGGTTGAGTTGGTGCTGTTGTTCCGATTTAGGCAACGGGAAATGGAGAGCGAACATGTGGCGTCCCTCCGCCACCGCGACCGCTACATCGTCTGGGTAGTCGTGCAGATCAAAGGGCGGGGCTGTTCCTAAATATTCGTTCGCACCCTTCCAAGAAATTTTATCCAAAACACCCTGTAGGATTCCGATCTGTTCTTGCAGAACCGGATTGTCACCTCGCGAGATCTCCATACTAAACGACTGATGCAATACCCAGAAGGCCGCATCCAACGCAGTGGTAGAATAGGAATCGAGCAGGGAAGGTTGTTCCTTCCAGATCGCTAGAATGGCCTCCATCCGCTCAAGAATCGCGGTAATCTGCCCTAGTTTAAAGAAATTACTCAGACTACCAATGCTGTGAAAGATACGGATCAGACGCTCCAATACTTGGGAGCCGACAGTATTGCTTTGTTGTGTCAATAACCGAAGATCGGCACGACTTGACAATAAAAGCTCACGGGCCTGTTGTACAAACATGTCCCATTGCGCACCATCACCTTCAAACATTGCAGTCCTCACCAGGGTTATACGGTTATTGCTGGGGATTGATGTACCAACAATCGATTAATCATCGACAAAATAGAAAAACTTTTCTAATTCCATGTTGGCGAACACATTTTTAATCTTAGCATTGCAGTTGGAGATCTTAATATTCGGGGTGTGCGTGGCACTGATATGTTTATACATCAACAATAAGGTTCCAAAAGCCGATTTAGCGAGATGTTTTGTTAGGGCAAAATCCAAGACATATTCGGTCTGGTTAGTACGATTTTGGTAGAGTCTAGCAAATTCGACGCGGGCATCATAGTCGAATACCTCTGGCATGAGGACGGTGATACGTTCCCCCTCTTTTTCACTCTGTTCGATAGTAACGAAAAACCTACTAGTAGGTTCGAGTTCAGTGGTAGGTTTTTCATTAATAACGATACCGGTTCCAGGGACGGCAATACTCCTGAGAATATCGGTAACCTTATCGGAGCAATTAATAATCTGGACATCATTACGCCCCGTAGGCGAGACGCTGAGTTGTAGCAGCATTGCTAGGCCCGACGGCGCCACGTCGTAGACACGTCTGAAATCAAGAATATAGCGAAATGGTTTGGGGCATTCTCTATATATTTTTACGAAGTCATCGAGAAGATCTGCATCTAGGTAACCCAATAACGAGGCCTTGGTTTCGTTTTTCCGATAATCAATATAGGCAATCTCACCGAAATCGGAGGTGATCAGACGTGAGAGGACACTGTTGCGATTTAGGGAGGCCACCACAATACCCGTTTCGGTAACGCGCACCACGATACCGGGTTCCTCCAGGATGGTTCCTTGGTCGTGTATGCAGAGCGTTCCCTCTTGATTCAGTTTAGAGGTAGGTGGAGACGTTAGTACAATGAAGATGGCGTCACTGGTAATATCTAGGGCATTACCCTGATCTTGTTCGAATTGTACCGGGATCCCACAATAGATCTTGCTACGTTTTCTGCCGTCTTGGTTGGTGAGTTCCAATGCCGTCATATGTTGGCCCCGGTTTTATCCATTAAGGATTCGCCGGCGATACTCTCGATTGCATGAGAGAGGCCGAAGACGACCAAATAGGGAACACTATAGACTTTTCCTCCCACATCAACCGCAAACATTCCACGTCGTGCCTCCTGTTTCCAGATGACTCGATAGCGCACCAAATGACCGGGCGCGGTGGAGAAAACAACCTTGACCCGGCGCGTGACCTGTGAATTAAGTTCGATATTAAGCGTTTTCTTAATTTCGTCCTGTGCCAGACCTTCCACCACTGCCCACAAACCACCGGTAATTCCCGAGGTGCTTTGATGGTCGCGTGCCATGCTGAAGCTAATCGATGCGGTGCGCACAAATTCATGTTCGCTAACCAACACATTGTTACCGAAACGATTGTCGAGGGGGACCTCTTCAGTTGCCAAAATAATTGGCTGTTCCTCGGTGATGGCCTCGCGAAGTAGTTGAAGCGTAGGTGCGGAGGAAATCGACTTAGATTTTTGGTTTTCTTCGAATTTAGTAAGGATGGGGTAGACCAGCGGGTAGATTTTTCGCCCTACTAAACCACCGGTAACGGCAGCAGCTACGATAAGTGGAAGCATGGCTGGACTCGTGTTTTAGATAATTGTGAAGGTCAATGCTATTTGGTGATGCGAAACCTACTAATTTAGATACTGCCATTCCTCGCCAACAGGAGGAGGTCGGTTACGGCTAGAAAACCACAAGCCTCACCCCTCGTTCCCCTCTTCTGTTAAGGAAAGGGGCCGGGGGGTGAGGTTTATAATAATGTCGGTTAGTGATTACAACCAGGAATCAATCTTTTCGAACTGTGCGTCGAATTTATCCAGCCACGAACTTACGCGGGCCTTGGTCGAGAGCGGTAGCTCGGACTCTGCAACCTTGAAGAACGGCAGATTCAAACGATCTACAGCATCGTAGGAATCTCCCCACAGGGATGGAATTACTAATTCCTTAGCGCCGGCCTTGATCAGAGTCTGGCGCAGCGGAGAAGAATCATAGATGGTGTAGTGGTCGGCATCACCGAAGAATCCATTCTTGACCACTACGTAATCAGCACTTGTCCCAAATGCGTTGATGGCGATTTGCAGCGCATTGACTGAGTCGATGCTACGTCCCATCACAAATAAGACGGTAGCACGTGCGTTGATACTATCCATGGCGTCAACGAAGCGCATTTCTGAAAGAGCATCCTCAATATCACCACCGGCCTGGGCAGGGAGGTCCACAAACACGCTGTACTTATCTGCAGTCTTTTTTCCTTCGGCAAGCTTGTCGAGGATCTTATCGAATGCACCAGGGATATTAAGGTCAAGCTGATTGACTGGGAAAATATCCTTGTAGAAGCGATGCACCTGGCTGTTGCGGTGGTCGGCATCATAGACAACGGGAATACGGATACGGCGGTAGAGATAATCCAGCACGGCACGACTCAGCGTACTTTTACCAACGCCGCCTTTGTCACCGTGAACGAGGATGAGACGAGACATATGAACTCCTAAAGTGGGGGTGTAACGAAGAAACAATTCGTGATTAGCATTCTTCACTCAATATGGGAAGGCAGCGGATGATGCGAGGCAGTCTACACAACGTGCATCTTCTTTTTCATCTCATTAAGGAAGCGGGGTAGATCATCGTAGAGCTGGGCCATCAGGTCGTGGGCCTGTACCACAATCTCAAGATTATCACGGAAGATCCGACCAACGTTTTGGAAGGGAATCACGACAATTTGCAAGGCCTGTTGGGTTCGGGCGAATGATTCGGTGCAGCGGGTGATCTCCTGTTGTACCTGTTGGAGCACGCGCGAGATCTCCTCATTCGTCCCAGGGGTCTTTCCTGAGAGGAGGTATTGCAACTGTTGCAGGGCTATATTCTTCATCTTCTCGGCCTGACGTCCCTCCTCTTCCAGCATCTCGATCAACGGTTTCAGATAGATCATGAGACGGGGATCGATCCGTTTTTCCAGGGTACTAAGAATAGTACTCTGCTGTGACTCGATCCGGTCCACCTTGTCCATTATCGTGGCGTCTGGGACCTGGGTAATCGTTGATTTTTCGAGAAGCGCCTCAATGCGCTTAGGCATGTAAAGCAATTCTTGCTGGAATTCGTCTAGGCGGTTCTTGATATCAATGATGTCTTTGCGAGCGCCTGGAGAATCCGCAGCGGGAGCCTTTACTTTATCGATAAAACCGGCGAGTGTTGGCAGGATAGCTTCGATATTGTGCAGTTTTGTATCCAGTTCGTGCATCCGAGTAGTTGCCGAAACATTCGCCTCGACTACTTGACGCAAGAGATCTTCCATAATCATGATGCGCGCTTGCAGTTGTTCCTCCAAGGAATGGACGAGTTCGGCGGTCATATTTTTTCTTTAGATAGTTATTTGGGTTGTATGTAGACAAGGATGTCGTGACATTTGATACAGCGTCCCGAAACGGGATGGGGTCGAGTAGAGTTAGGGAGAATAGGCGGCCCCACTTTATGGAAGGCCGAGACCTGTTCCAAAACTTTTGCCACCGGTGTTGCGGGTTGGTTCCCCGGAAGGGCACCGCCCTGGATAAGGTGACACTTGACGCACGGCCCCCAGAAAGTATGCGGCATTTTCGCATCCGGGAGGATAGTTGGGATGCGTCTGATCAGCGTTTGTTGTAACGGGGTGGGGGTACTGACGATCTCCACCAGTGGTTGGGTGAACAATGGTTGGGTTGGCTTGGGCATGGTGCCCAATACTTCTCCCTGGATCTGGCGGGTTGGATTAACTTCCACCTGTTCCTGCCACAGCCCCCAGGTGATCAGGCCAATCACCGCAACGACCCCAACCACTTGCCCACCATTTCGCACCAGATCAGATCGGTTCATCAATCACCGCAATTTGTTTGACCACAAAGCAAAACCCTCATCGTTGCGCAATTGGCACGTCTTACCGTTAATCACGATCTTTTTTGCATAGATGAGGTCGTTGCCAATCCCGGTCGCAGTTCCGGCCACCGGTTGGAAGATGAAGCCAACCCCAGAAATGGTGATGTCGTGTAGTAGCTGGCAACCTAAATATTGTAGAAACCATCCCGGAGCCACCGAGACGCGCGTCTCTCCCCCAGCCGAATTGAGCCAGACATGCAATTGGCCATCGCTCTGTGGCTGTTCGGTAATTTGTTGAACGGTACCCTGGAATTTGACTTGGGGCGTCTCTCCTAATGGTTTGAGGCCTTTCCCGGCTACCCGTGGGGTGGGCTGTACAGTCGCAATAGGAATCATCCGTACCGGAGTAACTGGGGCGATCTGAGTGGTCATCTGTGTAGCGGGCATGGATTGATCCGTCGCCGGTACCAGGCTAAACCCATTGGGAAATAACAAGGCAACCAGCCCGACCACCATCAGCAGGAGCATCCCTCCCGCCACTATTGACATGCCATCTACTACCAATCTTTTTCTCGTCACGCTACCCGCCCTTCTGATAGATAGATCTGAACACTACCCACATGTTCGAGTTTCTGTTTGATCTGTTCCTCGAGGGTAGCCACAATCAGATCCCCCTCGTATACCTTGAGTTTCGGGTCAATGCGCACATCTGCCTCAATATAAAAATCCTCGCCCAGGCTACGGGCGCGCAGATAGTTAATCCCGATTACCGCTGGGAACTTACTGATAATCCCAAACAGGCCAGATGATTCAATAAAGTCGGGGGTTGCGTCCATGAGATTATCCGTCGCCTCAATGAGTAGATGCACCGCGATCTTGATGATCACAACCCCCACCAGTGCGGCGGTAATCGGATCAGCAATAGGGAATCCTAGGAGCGTCGCAAAGACCAATCCCACCAATACCCCCGCTGAAGAAATCGCATCAGATCGATTGTCCCAGGCATTTGCCATGATTGCCGGGCTGTTATTTTCAACGGCAACGCAACTCTCGTAACGAAACATCGCTTCATTGGCCAGAATGGCGAAAAAGGCCCCAAACAATGACACGCTATTGGGCGCTTCATAGGTGCCGCGCACGATATCGAGCACGGCGCCAATCAAGATAAATATCGAACCGCCTAACAACAATAAGCCGATCACGCCCGAGGAGATGTGTTGGATTTTTCCATAACCATAGGCGTGAATCTTATCCGGTTCGCGGGCAGAGACCTTGAGACTAAACAGGGTGACGATGGTGGCCAATACGTCCGCAAAGGAGTGGAAAGTATCTGCGATAAGCGCCGCGCTTCCGCTCATTATTCCCAGCGAGCCCTTGAAGATAACCAATCCGGTGTTCCCAGCGAGCACATACCATTCCACCTGGTCGCGGCATTGGGCACAACGCGGATATTTCACGGTTTCACCTCAATAGTGGCAGGGGGGGTCTTCTCTGATTTCACTTCGAACGTACCCTTGGGTGGTGGGATCAAACGACGGAACGAGTCCGAACTAATATTGATCTCAATAGTGTCAGGGCGGTGGGGATCAGATTCGAAATATGGATAACGTCGAAAATCCCACAGGTGGGCCACCAGTTGCCAAGGGAAGATCCGAGTCATGGAGTTAAAGATCCGCACCTTCTCGTTGTATTCATCGCGGCGTTGATGGATCTGTTTCTCAAGCGTCAGCAACTTGTCCATAAGTTCTTTGTAGGTGGCAGAGGTCTTGATATCTGGGTACTGTTCCGAGACGGCCATCAAGCGCGCCAAGGCATCAGGCACGGAGCCACCCATACCCTTTATGTCTGGGGCCAGGCCGGGCATGAGCGGGGTTCTCTCCGACATATTGCCCTGTTTGGACCGAGTATCCGCCACATAACGGAGCGTTTCCTGTTCCATGGCGGCCTGATTCAGCGTGAGATTCACGAGATTGCTAAACAGGTTAGAGCGGAGCTGTAGAGCATTCTCGATAGTACCCTTGGCGGAACGTACATCCTCCTCGGCACTAGCAAACCAATTGTATTTATATAGGGCAGATGACACCAACAGCAGCACGCTACCAAGCGAGGCAATAATAATGAAGTTCTTGGACTTAACCGGAGGTATCTTTAGATCTTTAACGGGAACTTCATTGATATTGATCCGATTCATGATCTCGTTCATACGACGCAAACGCTCGCCGTTGGGTGGTTCCCCAAGATCGTCGGGCTCTCCGGTCTTATCGTCTAACATATTTGGTTAACTTTCTTGTAGGGATTCGGTCAATTCAGAAGTCTTTTTAAAGAAGACAACCGCCTCGTCATGTTTTCCCTGTTGGTCGAGCACAAAACCAATTGCCTGGTACACCTTGGTTTCATTCGGGCGAATACGCAGGGCCTCTTGGAATGCGGCAATAGCGGCGTCACCTTCACCAAGATGATCTCTAGCCAGACCCAGGCGATAGTGCAGGTTGAAATTATCGGGGGATTGGCGGACGGCCTCTTCGAGGACATCGGCAGCCTTCTGATATTCCTTCGCCTGGATGTAGGCCATTCCCAAGGTGGCCCGAACCCGCGTTGA
Source organism: Gammaproteobacteria bacterium (assembly GCA_963575655.1). Taxonomy (NCBI): domain Bacteria; kingdom Pseudomonadati; phylum Pseudomonadota; class Gammaproteobacteria; species Gammaproteobacteria bacterium. Next base: position 17,047 of record CAUYTY010000201.1, read on the forward strand.
GGCAGTTTGTTCCTTGATGCTCTGCGCCAATAGTTCGATACCTTCCTTGACGCGATCCATCTTCAGGTAGCTATAACCCAAATAGAAAACGACGGACTCATCGACGGGGCGCTGTTGTGCCGCTTGCCTCAAAAAGGTAATGGCCTGCCCATAGCGGCCCTGTTTGGTGTAGTGAATGCCTCGATCCCGATAAAAATTGATGCGCAAGTCTTCATCTACGACAAACACGGAATTAAATAGCTCAATCGAGCCGACCGCCATACGTTTGAACGCCCCCAATGCTGCATAGGAGACCAACTGGATTTCATCAAGGAGATTGGTAGACGATTGGTAATTCTTCATAATTTTTTGGTCCTAGCTAATTTATTGGATGATCTGGTGGCAAGCACGACACGGCCCACGTTCTTTGTGGGGAGGGGTGGTTACTCTGGCAGAAATGGGTGGTGGTGGCAAAATGATGTTATCTGGATCGGGCACGATGTGCCCGGTGGTTCCAATAGCATGGCACTTGGTACATTCTCCACGATAGGGGTGCGGCATAATCTCACCGGGGAGGATCATTGGCGCGGTCTCGGCCTGGGCAAAACCCAGGTTATCGGGCGCTGCTAGGGTAATGGGCAGCCATTGTCCCTTGCGGTAGACCGTCATGGCCACGCTGGTCTGATTTTGCACCCGCTTGGATGTCTGTACCAAGGCCTCCAGGCTATTCACAGCGGTTCCATTCACGGCCCCCAACACATCACCCGCCAGTAAGCCACTCGTTGCCGAGTTAAGGGTAACCTCGTCGATCAATAATCCGGTCAGCGACTCCGGGAGACGCAACTTTTGCTTTAACTCTGCACTGAGAGGCAATGCCTCTAACCCCTGCCAATGGGCCTCTGCCAAACTAATATTGGGCGCTACATAGGCCTTGAGTTGGGGATTACGAATCTTTCTTGGTCCACGTCCTACCGTAACTGGTGGATCTACTTGTCTGCCCGCTGTGCGAATAGCTGGAGATGGTTGCGAATTATTCGCACCGGATCGACCAAAAAGGGCGACCAATACCACCCCACAGAGTATGGCGAAACCTACCGCAGTGATGACAGTTCCCGGCTGCCCAATACTTTTTGGCTTCATAAAATGAACATCCTTAACGCGATAACGAACATTAATACCGCGTACACCCAGCGTAAGGTATTTAAGGGCACTACCGCAGTTAACCACGCCCCAACCCGACCACCTACCCAGGCGCCAGGGGTTAGGATAATGGCCATAACTACCGGCGTCTGCCACTCAAACGAGCCAATCTGGGTGCCATGGAATAAGGCAACCACGGAGCCCACCAGTGAGGCAAAAAACACCAGGGTGGCGCTATTCGCAATGGCATTACGCAACGGCATCTTTGCCAAATAACGCTGCAACGGTACCTCGATGACCCCACCGGTAATTCCGAGAATTCCGCTAATCAGCCCCATCGGTAACCCTAGCAATCCATGCAGCTTCGTGGGAGATATTTCCTCCCCTGGGGGTAGGTCATGCGCACCCAAATAGTACTGGATGCGATGGATGAATTGTGAATCTGATGTGTGATCCTCGTTCTCTAATTCTGATTGGATCCTACTCTCTGATATTTCCACCAACATCTTAATAGCCAGAATGAGCGCGAAGCCACCCAGCAACCATTGAATAATGGTAGTGCTCAAGACGTTACCAATGAAATAGCCGAGCACCATGCCGCCCATTGCCCAGGGAATCAGCGGCCGGCATAGGTCAAAGCGCAACAATCCATCCTGGCGATAGCGGAGCGTGGCCGCCCCATACATAAAAATGTTGGTGATATACGCTACCGGACGCACCAACAGCAATCCGTAGCCAAAAAACCACATTAGACCAGTAACCTTGATGATACCTCCGCCCATGGTCATCATGCCACCGCTGATCCCAGAGACGAATCCCAACAGCAGCAACCCGAAGAAGCTTGCCAACGGATAACCCAAAATTCGCGTGGTTGGCTCATGGGCAAGGTCGCGTACCGGGTCGAGGGCTGGAGGGATGGCAGCGTTTAGCCCCAATCCCGGCTGCATAACGCCCTTCATTCGTTTCCACCAACGATCTGCCGGGCGCTCCACTGGCGTGGCCGGGGAAATCCCTTTGGGAAAACTAACCAACTCCTGGAAATGGGTCATCAATACCTGGGCAGGAACCGCGTAACCCACAACGCCAAAGCGGGGGTCTTCAACAGCGAGATTAATACCGACCAGGCGACCGTTTCCATTGATCAACGGTCCACCACTCTGTGACCAATGCACTACGGCATTGGTCTGGATGAGATGCGTGAATTTGCGATTCAGGATCTGCATCGGGTTGTTTAGATTGAGCTGGGTCACCGCGCCCAGGCGTTGCATGGCATCGGTGCCCATAGGGTCGCCCCAGGCACGCACGACCTCTCCAACCTGCACCAACTTGTTTTCCAGGGCGAGGAATGGGAAACGATCCTTGCTCACGATCTTGAGGAGGGCAAGATTGTGTTCAGGCACTACTTTCACGGTCTTGGCGGAATACTGCCGTGGCCCCTGATCGGTTTGGACCCGTATCTGGATCTCGGCAAGGTCCTGGATTAGATGCTGGGCGGTAACTACGTAGCCCATTGGACTTACCAATACTCCAGCCCCTACCGAGACATAAGACGCCATTCCCGGTGAGGGAGTCTTTAAGATGCCACCGATATTTACTACCGCCGAACGTTCCCCACTCGGGGGAATACCTAGGGCAACCTGCTGCGCATTAGCAACATGGGCCGGGGTATCTGCGGCAATCATGCCCAATACGTTGTGTTCCTTGACCAAATGATAGGTCCAGGCTAACGTGCCAAAGAAAAGCAGTACCAAAACCAGAACTGGCGCCTTCCAAGCCCGCCAACAGAATGGTGGTAAATGGGGGGTATCATTGTTCATCGAGTCGGAATCGCTATGTAAAGCGTAGAAAATACGAGAAAGATGCCCGCGATGGGTATTCCCCATTGCCGATACCTTCCTGAATCCAATACCCAACCAGAGTGGCGTGCGCGCCGATGTTCCTCTAGTTGATGCACCATCTGACTAGCAATGACGGGTCCTGCCGTTGCCCCAGAAAGGGTGGCCGAAGAACCGGCCAAGATCCCCAGGGAAAGAGCCCACCACACCGAACTACCGGGAAATTCCTGATTCATAATTCCCGCAATCGGAACGAGCAGCGCCGCCGTCGGTCCCGCATTTAGAAAGGGAGTCAATAGCGCACTGATCCACATCAATAACAATACGGACTGGGTCGCGTTTTTACCACCCAAGGTTACGATTAGCTCGTGCAGATTATCCAACACCCCCGCCGCCTGTAATCCACCCACCATAATGAACAGGGCTGCGAAATAAATAATGTCGCTCCCGCTGGTATCCCTGAACCAGGTTTCTTGCGGCACCCGGCCCCAAACCAAGGTGACCAGCCCAGCCACCATGGCAATAGTACCCGGTTGGAGGCCGAGGGGATAAGAAAATACCAAAAAGAGCAGCGTTACCCCCAATATGGTGAGTCCCACCTGTAGAGAGTAATGGTCAACCTCTGCCTGCTTGGTAACGATCTTATCGGTGACTAGCCCGCTTTTACCCGCTCGTACCATCTGCTCACTGCAATATCCCAGCAAGATCGCAAGCATCATCAGGCACGGCACCATCATCCCCCCGATGAAATCATCGAAGTGGAGTTTTCCGGCCGCACCGATAATCATGTTAGGAAAGTCACCGATCAATGTGGACGCGCCCCCAAGATTAGAGGCGGCGAGTTCCGCAATGATGATAGGCACTGGCTCCAGCTCTACCGCATCACACAAAGCCAGAGTCAGCGGCAAAATGATCAGCATGGTGGCCAGATTGTTGACCACCAAAGAAAAACCGTAGGTAATCAGGACCATCAACACCAGAACCAACTGGGCATTGCCACGCGAATAACTCGCCACCTTCGTGGCGAGTATATTGAACAGCCCAGAGCGGATCAGGACACTGCCAATCAGCGACATACCAAAGATCAATGCCAGCGTATCAAAATAAACAGTTCTTACTGCCTCGCGTGGCCCATAGAAATCAAACCACCAACCCAAGAGAAGCATTAACGCTGCCCCCCCAACCATGGCCTGGTTGCGATCTACTTTTTCTGCCTCCACGAGAAAGAAAATTAGCGCGAATAGGCCCACGCTTAATGGTGCTGCCGCCATCATTAGAGCGTCTCCAGCTCAGGACGTGGGCGATTCTTGCGCAAGACATAATCCAATTCTGGTACTGAACCGGCTACGGATTTAAATCGTACCTTTACCTCGCCCAAATGTGGAACCGATTCGTGCAGGTTCTTCTCTACCCCTTTGGTAATTCTCTTGGCATCGCCTACCGAGAGTTCCGGATCAACCCCAACGACCAGTGATACCCAAATCTCTTGCCCAACCCGCCGGGTACGTACCGCTTCAACTCTTTTGACTCCCGCGATCAGTGATGCGATCTCTTTAATCTTGGCCACCACTTTCTCTGGTGCGGCAACATCCATGAGACCGCGCACGGCATGGACAAAGACCTCACCACCCATATAGCCAAGGTCTACGCACTCGCCCACCGCTACTACCGTATCCAACCACGGCATACCGAGATAGTGAGACCCAATAATGCCCGCCGCGACCGCCAAAGAGGCGGTGGCGGCTGATTTCTGGTGTTGGGTGAGCACGCCAACCATCGGACTTTTGCTCTCAAAGGCCACGCAGCCCGTATACATTGCCAAAAACATATTGTCCCCCCCCGCAAAAATGGCCGTCCACAGGGCGATCTGGTGTGGTGGCAGATGCCTCCTGGATCACTTGCCCGCCTCAAGGTACAACACCAATGCTGTAATCGCTATCAGCACAAGGCCAATAATCACCGAGAACAGGAATTCAGCCTTACCGTGTCCGAATTGATGTTCTTCGTCCACCGGCTGCTTGGTGAATCTCAGTCCCAGAATGATCAAAAATGAGGTAACTACGTCCTTGCCCGAATACAACGCATCCACCACGAGCGCGTGGGAACCAGAAACAACCCCCACCACGACCTTTAGATCGAAATAGCCAGATTGGCGCCGAGGCCAATCCAACCCACCGCGTGATAGCACCCAATGCACTTGGGATAGTTCATTAATTGATCTCGCTACTCACCAAATGCTCGCGAGAAACCCACGGCCTTAGCCTGGGAGTCTTGGCGGTTCGGTACACGATTTCGACTCTTATGCACAATCGTGGCTACGATAAAACCACCGACAAACGCCCCACAATGATCACAATTAACGGCATCGTGAATTGTGATCCAAAGATCAGGCGTATCTCTACCTCGTGCATATTCTGCGAGGTAAAAAATCAGCATCAACATGGCGCCCATTAGCGAGGTATATGGCTTCGCCATGATCCTCTTGATGGGTGATGATTCTCGATGCGGAGTCGGCATGTCAATGCTTTAGATGGATTCTGCCCAATTGCCAATGATGGGAAGTTTCCAGGCCCTCCCCAACAGAACCGAACTCAGTCCAATTACTGACAAGGGAAGCACAGGAAGCTGGAGACGCTAAAGAAGAGACGCCCACTGGGTTCGATCAAGGATAAATCGCCAGAACCTCCCACATCCAGATCACAACCCCTTGGCGGGCGTGAAAGCTGATGTAGTCATCGTCACGATTCAGGACCAACGGGACCAACGCGAGGATCCCTAGGTAACTCATACATGCCAACATTTTGGAGGTCAGGCCAGACTTGGCTTGAACCGTTTTAATTACGCTCATGAAGACACCTCGATTAATTGGTGGGTAGGTTAAAGGTGGAAGAAGTTGGATTATTTGGTTACTTTATTAATGACCTGACCGACTTGTTCCAGTATTGGGGAGGCAGTTCCATGGCCAGTTTCAAGGCACCGGATACACCACAAAAATCTGATCAGCAACGTCGCACAGCAACATCGCCATATTCCTTCATGTGGTCGGCAATGACTTCACCCACCGACAATATGAGAACCGCCACCGGTCAGATAAATATTCTGAGCGCCTCTTCCTGACCTTCTGGTCAAAAATCGCAATTAGGCTTTGCAGATTCTCGACAACCTCCGCAATGATGGTTTCGCAGGCGGTCTTAATCTCTTTGGTGAGATTGACCACCGCTGGTTTCCACCAATCCGCACGTTGACCAGTTTCTCATCTTGCATTTCACCAACGAAGGAGTGTTGCTTTTTGATCTTACGTGCCAGGTTGGGAGTTATCTGCACCTCTGATGATTTTCTCGATCAGGTTTTCCAGAACCACGTCGATATATTTTCCCGCTTTCGGGATAGTGACTTGTTCCTTCCTGTGGGAATTGTGCCACGCATGGCACAAATATCGGTGTCCCACCACCAATATCAATGATGATGGAATTGTTCAACGCACCAATTGCACAGGCGACCATGAACGGCTCCGAGACTACCATCGAGAAATCGAACAGCTCTTGAGTAATCTGCAACACTGGGCCTTATTAACATCGATGCCCGTGCCGGAACCCCCAATACCCCGTAGATTTTATCATCGGGCTGTGGATTGGCCAGGCTAATCGCGTGTTTAATTAATAACCGAGCTGCATCGGCGGCCTGATCATTGGCCTCTTGATGACTCCATCCTCCAACGGATACTGGATATCCAGATAGATTGCCTCCTCAGGGCCTCTTCGCCGATGAGGTAGGAATGCTTCATCAATTTCACGCCAATAATGTCTTTGGGATAACCAACGACCGAAAAGATATCGGCACTAACCCCTCGGTTAGACATTATCCTAGTGCGAGAAGTCCCCAGATCGATCCCAAGCAACAATGGCTGTTCGATCTTATCTACGTTACTCATGTATAACCCCGTTTTACACTGGAGGACGTAACATCAAACCGCGATCTCTAGGTATCGCTTGGTTCGGACTTACCCGAAGACTTGATGGAGTTAATCATGCCAATGACCGGCGTAGTAATTGCGCCAACGGTGCCGATGACAATACTGCCGCCACCTTTTGCAATTTCCTTAACGCCGGTTACCATCTCTCGTACGCCTTGGGCCATGCGTGCCGTTCCCGATACGCATTCTTGGGTTAGGGATTAGCGACAACTACATTTTTGATGCCACCGCCCAGTACACGGGTGAGGTGAACCACTCCACCGACCATATCACCAAGGGCATTAAAGATACCGGTACCTAAATCTTCAACGGAGATTTCCCGTAGACCATCCTCATTAGGCTTGTCCGCTACGACGCGGCTGGACTTTTCGGTTCTGGCGCTGATGCTGCTTCTTCGATCTTCTCCTTTGAGCTCCTTAGATATCATTGATACGGGCCTGGGCGGCGGAACGAATCTCCGGTTTACTGTGCGAAGAAGCAACCACCAAACGGGTGGGGTGGTACTAATACATCGAGATTGGCGGAGGCTATTTCCGCAGGTGCGGCGGCGGTCTCGGGTGGAATTACCTCGGACACGACTGTTACCACTGCCGCCTCTGGTGCTACTAGCTCTGCCACTACAACTTCTACCGGCGAAGAGCTCAGGGGACAACGGCGCTTCTCACTGCTACCTCTTCCGGTCTTTTCATCCACGGGTGGAGCCGTTACGCCAAATGACGGAATACGCGCCGCCTTGTTTCTTTCGATCTTCGGGCCGCCGCTTCGCGAATATCTTTAAGGCGTTGCTCCTTTTCAGCGGTTGTCACAAAAGATTCTCTCAACGGGGAGGAGATACCTTATCAGCACCAGTCGTGGCCACCGTTACGTTCTCCTGCTTTTTCGAGAAGGAACGATGTTCAAATCTTGAAAGCGATGACTTGCCCTTTTCGATAGCTTTCGAGGCAATATCGCTCATGGTCTTCAGGAGCTGCCCATCCTCAGCCACTGGTTTCGCGGTGGAGTGACCACTGGCGCGGCCTCTTTTTACTCAACCACCGCCGCAGGTTCTGCGGGCGGAGAAACGGCCTCTGGTTCTTTGCCTCGGTTGAGGTTCAACCGGGGTTTCAACCGCAGCCGGCGCCACTACTTCCTCCGGAGTACTAGGGGTGGGGAAGTGACTGTAGTTTCCACCGCCACGGTTTCTACCTTGTTGATATCCGGTGCCGGTTCCGCACTTTTCGGGGCGTACCATTTGGGGATAGAGGATTGTTTTTGACCGGTTCATTTCCATCAGTGGAAAGATTGTCAGATGCTGATTTGTTATCTTCGTTCATTTCGCGTTTTCTCGTAGTTGTGCGCAACGCCTTGCGGCATGGAGATACTTGATAAAACTACTTCAAAGTAACCAACAGACGCTGGCACCCTGATCGACATCCAGCAGGATGGTACTGGCCTGATTTGTGGCCATGATGGCCTTATCAAGATCCGCATTCGAGGAGACCGGTAGACTATTAATGGCGATAATTACATCGTTGGCCTTGAGTCCTGCCTTATCAGCCGCTAAACCGGGGTCGGTCTCTTGAACCAGTGCCCTGTTTTACTCTTCAGGGCGGGATCCAATGACCATGGCCGCAGTGATGGGCTGTAATTCCATACCTTGCCATTCGAACTCGGTCTTAACCGGGGCCGGAGGCGGGCGGTTTGCTTAGGAGGAATCGGCGCATTTGCTAGATTCCCCACATCAGGAGTTACGACAGGATTTACCACAGGAACCAGCGCGGCAGCCGGTTGCATTGTTAGAGAGGGCAAGGATAGCCACCAGGTTGACGAGCGCATCCTGGCCCGCCAAAAGCGTATCCAGCAGGTCCGGCCACTGGTTGAGCCATATTGGGTGCAGAGGCGGCCGCCAGGGTGACGGATATCTCGCGACGTTCGCGATTACGCATTACCCTGCCGAACCTGAGCCCGGCAGATATCCCCGCCAATTGGGTCTGAGTTCCTCGGGGGTACTACCCAACGCCCATTCAGCTTGAAGATGAGATCTCCATCCTGTAATCCACCTTGGGCCGATGTGAACCCGGATCGACCCGCATCACAAATACCCCCGTCGAAGGGCGGCCGGAAGCGTTGGATCAAATAGGATCCACGGGTTTCAGAGTGGCGCCTAGTGGATTCTCAGAGGCAGGCAAGGCAACATTGGACCCGCCGCACCCACCATACCGGGTTGGGCGTATTGAGCCGCCAATTGGCCGGTTCTGATGATCTGGTGGCAATTTCGCAGACCCCGCGATCCGCATGGGGGGCAATTGAATTAGCGGGATAGGAGGCGGTAATCTACGCACCGCTACCGGAAGCGACGCCAACGGAGAATTGGCCCCATCGGGCAGCAAAATTACCTCGCCCAGAAAGTCACGTACTGCATTCGCCGGTACTGCAAAGCCCACGCCAGAAAATGCCTGAGTAGGGGAATAGATGGCGGTGTTAATACCTACCACCTGCCCATTGGCGGATACCAACGGCCCACCAGAATTACCCTGATTGATCGCCGCATCGGTCTGGATCAGATTGTCGGACGACCCTTCAATCGTGACCATCTTACGCAGACCCGACACGATCCCTTTACTTACCGTTTGGTCGAGTCCAAAGGGACAGCCTACGGTAATGACGGGCTCACCCACCATGAGTTCATCGCTATTACCGAGGGGGCCACTGGTAAAGACTGGGTTGCCTTGATCTTTAACAATACCAGATCCCGTGCGGCGTCTGGCTGGACCACCTCGGCGGGATAACGTTGATTACCCGTCGGGCCGAATACCGTAACAAAGACGTTTCGAGAATTTTCTACCACATGGTAATTGAGACGATATAACCATCGGCCGTTACAATCACCCCAGACCCAATACTTTCCCAGGCCACTCCCGAAAAGGGATTTGAAACTTCATCGTCCCATCCGCAGCGGGCACTTGGTTCGCTGGGTTGAAGTTCTGCCGGGCGCCGGCAACCGCATTATTCGTCGAGACATTGACCACTGCGGGCATGATATCGCGCGCCACCGTTGCGAAAGAAATCTCTCCCCCATCAGCGGCGGATTCATGATCCCGGTCGGCCATGCAACAGGCGCGGCAACTACCCTGGCTGAGCGAGTGACGGATCGACCCCTTGAAACTGCAACCCCGGCGACGATGAAGAGGCCCGATAGTCTGATGCATCAAAGCTATTTCATCTAGGAAATGGTTCAGGTACCAATAACTGCCCGCTAGCGTAATGAAGGCCAGTAGACCAATCCAATATAGGTACTTACGCATTTTCTAAACCGCACTCACTCCGCTTGAAAAACATAGCAATCACTCGTCAGTAGGTGAAGAATTGTCTGTCATGTCGGGATCCATTGGTTCATCAGGGGCGGCCTTGTTCATCTTGGTAACCCCGCACCCAACGCCACCAACCCCAGAATAACCGCGAGAAGCGGCACTAATCCGCGCAGAACCTCCACCAGCGACCACCACCATGCAGTGATGCCCCATAATCCCAACGACAAACAGACTAAACCAAATATGATCGTAGACACCCAACCTCCCATTTCTCAGGCATACTTTAGGACGGGAAGCAAATTCCCGTCACAAGATTTAATACTCACTATCGATAGCGTCGGGGACAACTTCGCTATGGGTCCCGTTGGTCTTTTCTTTGCTCATCACCAATAGCGTATAGCCAAAGGTTAACAGGTTGGCAACCCCCACGAGCGTAAAGGGCGCGGTGGGTCCGACCCAGTCGAAGAGGAATCCCCCGCCTGCAAGAAAAAATGACGCCGATACAACCCACGGTATTAAAACTCCCTAGCACCGTACCCCGAATCTCTTGAGGGGCCTTATCCAGGACCACAATCTGCGAGGTTAGAGACTCCCGATTGTCCTATTCTACCAGCGCCAGCGGCGCCAAGATCCACCAGCCGAATGGGTTGAGGATTAGCCCCAAGGTTGCGAAACCACACCCGGTCAAGAGTAAGGCAACGGCCATTGCCATTACCGCGCCTAGGCGCTCAATAGGCTTTCCCAGAGCGGAATGGAGAGTAACACTACCCCCATAAAACCGATCACAATCCCCTTGTGACGCGGCCTGGATGTGACTGGTCCCTGAAGTAGGTCGGCAAAATAGATGAACCAGGTCATCAGGAACAGCCCGACCACCACCATATCGTTGCGCGAGGTAAACGCCGCCATCAGACTTAGGAAAGGGTCCGTTCCTTTCTTACCATGCCTAAGGTAACCCGTAGTGAGACTTCTGTGTCTCTCGCTAACCAGTGGTGCATCTACCAACAAATTTCGCGCCAGCCATGCCCCTGAAAAGGCAATAGCTGCGATTAATACCATGATATATTTCAGGTCGAGGTGTTTGGGAGCTGCATGAAAACTGCGTGACCAGACTTACGCCAAATGCCATCATGAATCCAACATTAACTACCAGCTTACTTGGTCGTTGGGATTACTATAATCTCCCGCGAGCGTCACCATCTGCGGCCAGATTAAAGTCGTACCCAGAGACATCAAAATACGGATTACATAAAACACCAGTAATGCACTAAGCCCCAAGGCCAAAGAGATCTCTTTATCGAAGGGGGCAAACAACGCCATCACCCCGGTAAATAAAAATCCATAGACCAACAAAGAAACTCGTCCTATCCGATCAGAGAGATAACCCAAATACCCGACCAAGAGGATCCAGCACCTCGGAAATTACTTGATGTTGGCATTGACAAACCCGGCATTATTGTACGCTAACCCCAAAACCCTGATAGGTATAACGGTTGAGCGCGACAATAAACGTCATCAAAACCATAACCACCGCCACCACGAGATAGAGGGCGTTATGATGATGCGCTTGTACGGCTGGAATGGTGGCCGTACCTTAACCTCACCGCCCCCAACCCGGCGGGGACTGAACAACCTCCAAAACTTTCCCCGTTTCCTTGCTTGCGACATTAATTATTCTCTCGCCCAAATTTCCCCGCCAGTGGTCACCTCTTACCCGAAGTCGGATAATTACAACTTCTTGGTAAGTGCAAAGATGCCGGGAATCTTCCACCATCTATCAAACAATACCGCCACCAGACCGTACCCACTGGCTACCAGGATTAGGAACGAGGAGCAGCTGAAGAAATATACCCCCACCCCCGGAATATACAGAGAGAAGATCGACAACACCCCCCACATCCAGAGTACTAAACCCTGCCGCGCATGAAACGCCACATAACGGTCATCGGTGTTGAAAATCAACGGGATCAGGCACAAGATCCCCAGATAACTAAAGAGCGCCATAATCTTGCGCTGAGACGATGGTGATTGAGCATTCATCTTTTGATACGAGATCGTTGTTAACCAAAATCTTGTAACAGTAATGATCTGGGTACAAGATTTTGGTTATATAGTTTTCGGATTACTGGCGGTTGGTGTGCCTGAGTAAATTACTAGCTGACCGCTTCGGTAATCTCGTCCTCTGCGGCGGGGCGCTGCATGTAGCTATAGATGCCAACCCCGATGGCGGAAGCAACCCCAACCAACAACAGTGGCCCCAATGCACCCAAACCTAGACCCAGACCAAGCTTGGTACCGGAACCCGTCCAGATCGTTCCACCTGTGGCAATACCGGTCGCGCCAGTGGTCGCAGTAGCCGTTTTGGCACCGGTTCCCATCAACATGGATTGTCCGGTCATGATCGTCTTTCCCTTGACCGCAGTTCCCGCCGCAGTGGTTGCCCCCTTGCCGACTGCCGCAGTGGCTGCACCTTTGCCTGCGGCCCCTTTTGCTGCACCCGCTGCTGCACCCTTGGCACCTTCGACCTCCGCCGCCTCGGTGGCGCGTAGTCCTACCTGCTGCAACCCACCACCTTTACCTACAACACATCCACCCTTTGTAGCCATACCAACCGTCATGCCTTTGCCGGCCGCTCCGCCCATATAGGGATGAAGGACCAGCCAATTGTTGGCAGCGGCCGCCCCTACCGGGCTCTGGCCGACGGTCACCGTCTGGCCTGCCATGGAGGTCAGGAGACCAGCCTGTTTGGCGCCTTCCAGCTTGAGGGCGATCATGCCCTCGCCGGGTCCACAGACCGCCCCAGTACAGGCCACAGGATGCAGGAAAAGCCAGTTACCCAACCCATTACCACCTGCAACCGTCTTACCCACCACAAAAGATTGCCCGGACAGCATCGGTATCTGCGCCGCCTGCGCAGCGCCACTCAATTTCAACATTACAGTTTCTGAAGCCATTATCATCAGTGTCCCCGAGAAACCCCGCCCTTGAGGGCGGGGAGGAAAGGGGACGGTTTTCGCCGTCCCATTGGATAGCAAACACTTTAAAAGTTGCCGGTCTTTCCCGACTGTCAGCCCGTAAGGGCCTAGTGACAGAGCCTTTCGGCTCGCTCCCCTCGCCAATGTTGCAACGCAGCTTCGATTCTTGCGAACCTTGCAGCAGACCGTTTCGTGCGTACCCGTCGCGTGTCTGCTTCTGCTGCTTTCAGAGCTTGGAGTTGAGGAAGCGCCCCAAGGTGAGTCTTGTACTTCGTTGCAACGTAGTCCGATTTCTCGGACTAAGGCTGGTCAATCTCAGGCTTGTTTTCACAAGCCCCGGGCTTTAGCCCGGGGTGATTGACACTCCGTCACAGTTGTTTATAGGATTGCGCAGAACTTTAGTAAATATGGTGGGACAAAGGGCGCAAGGGCACTTATCGGCTGTTGCCGCCGTTGAGATTAACCGGCCCACCCGTTTCAATTTATTACTAGTGCAGGTCTTGCGCGGCGTTGATGCGTTACGGCAATTCTCTCTCTCGAGAGTGAAAGTCTTCTTGCCCGGATCAGGAAGGTTATTTCGCTGTCTTGACGGGTATGCACACTTTCGCTTTATTTCCGGTCGGCTGTCTTTCAGCAAATGGTTCGTAGCTCAAGCTTTCGAATCAACAGAACAGATTTAACAATTCAGAAAGTTTGACAGCGATTCAACAAAAGGACCAGGACCAGGACCAGGACCAGGACCAGGACCAGGACCAGGACCAGGTAAGTCGCCGGGATACTATAGAAACCATAAACATAAAACAAGAGTTTAGAATTCTTCGAGCAAAACCAGAAAAACGCCTGACCAATAACAGAAATAACCTAATCAATATCGTGTCATAATAGGTAGTTGTACTTATCGTTATTACATAATTACGGTTGGGTTGAACCAATCAACGGAAATTTAGGTTAATCTACGCATGAGCAGCATGCAAACCACCAAGAACAATTGACAACGAATTCAGACATCAGCCATACCAGAACTAATACTATAGCATAACATGTTAGTTTGCAACAGCTTTTTAGTGACAGAGAGGATTTCTTCGGTGAATGTTCCGGTCGAAAAGTTATACCGTAGGAAACAGTGCGCACAGTGCAAAGACGATGTTGTACGGCTGGATTTCTTTGTGGTCGTGGCTAAGGCTCTGTTCGGTAGCTGCATGGGGATGTTGACAGGAAGCGTCGGATTACATGCCGTGGCCTTTCTCGCAAGTGGTGATGTTCTCTCCAAGGGGATCAATTGGCTCA
>CAUYTY010000202.1 GCA_963575655.1 Gammaproteobacteria bacterium
AGGGGGGACGATTGGATGCGATCCCGAATTTTGAATAGGTGGCAACTTGGGTTATGTAGGTTGGACTAACGTAATCGACGCTATCCCGGATAGCTGGCAACTTTGATTAAGTAGATAATTGAAGTTTCTGCTCGATCTGTTCAAGCAAAGTCAAGCTGACCTTGAAATTAAAACGGGCGATTGCCTCGTTCAAACTATCCAGATCTGCATCGATACCACGCCCTCGCAACTGGGGGACCAACGCACGGAATTGCTCGACTACCTTAAAACTGCCATTGGATAAACCCTCCCGTAATTCTTCCTGCCACCCGTCTGGTAAGGGGTGAATATCCGTAGGCGGGGCGGCCTGACGTTCGATATCAGCCAAATGTTCGACAACCCGTTGGCCCGCATCACGGACCTTAGCCAATTTCTCTCCGAGACGCCACAAGCGCGACTCCTCGATCGCGCCGGTTTCTTCCAATTCCTTTTCACAGGCAATGGTCAGGTCGTGCAGCGCCCGGGCGGAAATAGTCCCCGCTGCCCCCTTGAAGCGATGTAAAAAACGTCGAGCCTCTTCCGTCTTACCTGCCTCGAGTAATTCTCTTAGGGTAGCATCGACACCCACATGGTGTTTACTGAATGACACAATGAGTCGAGCCAACAACGATTCATCACCATCGAGTCGTTGTAATCCCTGCGCCATGTCAATCCCTGGGAGGGTATCGGGAAGAAGGGGCCCAGTCTTTCGTTCAAGGGGCAACGGAGTGGTTTCTACAATGGTCGCTATTGCCGCCAGGGCAACTCGCGTTGGTTGTAATCTTGCTAATAACGTATACAACCCATTCACATCGACGGGCTTGGTTAGATAATCGTTCATCCCCAAGGCGAGACACCGATCCTTTTCCGATTTGATGGCATGCGCCGTCATCGCCACAATCGGTAAGGCCTCGGCGGTAAAGTGCTGACGCAGTAATTCAGTGGCCTTATAGCCATCCATGATGGGCATTTGAAGATCCATAAATACCACATCGTAGTGTTCTCCCGCGTCGATCAATTGTTTCACTGCTTCTTGGCCGTTTTCCGCACGTCTTGCTATTACCCCGACCTTGGCCAGAATTCCTTCCGCCACCTGCCAATTAAGATCGTGATCCTCAACGATGAGCACGCGCATTCCTTGGAGGTTTAGATCAATAGCCTGCGATGCAGCCTTAGGCAAATGTGAACGCCGTTCGCGCGGGTAGTCAACCCCAAAAAGATCAACCAGTACATTCAATAATGCTGAGGGAGAAACCGGTTTCAGTAGGAATTTCTCGATCCCTGCCTGTTGTGCTTGATCGATGATTTCCTGCCACCCAAAAGCGGTCATCATGACGATAGTTGGCTGAACGAGTTGATGATCGGCACGAATTTTCCGAGCCGTCTCCAGACCATCCATGCCCGGCATTCTCCAATCCAATAGGACAATCTGATAGGAGTTCTCGCTAACGATAGTAGTTTGTTTTAGTTCCCGCAGGGCCTCCTCGCCGGAATTGACCGAGTGCACCGCAAGACCAAAGTCCTGGAGAATCCCTGTGAAAATCTCGCAAGCATTGAGATTATCATCAACGACTAATACGCGCAGTTTCGGTAGTGTCGAAGACAATTGCAACCGACGATATTGCGATGGCTGTGCTGATTTGGCGAAGACCACAGTAAAACTAAAGCAGCTCCCTTGTTCTGGGGTACTCACTACTTCAATATTTCCCCCCATCATCGTAATCAACCGTTTACAGATCGCGAGTCCGAGTCCAGTGCCACCGTAATGACGGGTGGTCGAGGTATCTGCCTGACTAAAGGCTTGGAATAGTTTTCCGATCTGCTCTTGCGTGAGACCGATCCCCTGGTCTTGTACGGAAAAGTGGAGGGTAGTATGTTGGGGGGTGCTACTAACCTCTTGGATCTGGTAGACAATATTCCCTTTTGTGGAAAATTTGACAGCATTGGTTCCTAGATTAAGCAAAACCTGTTCAAGCCGTAACGGATCGCCAACCAGAATGCGCGGGACCGCTATCGGTACATCGAAGAGTACCTCCAGCCCCCGTTCTTCTGCTCTGAACGAAACCATGGCAGAGATTTTTTCCAGGACTTCATCGAGATCAAAAGTAATCTGTTCCAGTCCTAGCTGTCCCGCTTCAATCTTGGAAAAATCAAGGATGTCATCAATAATCCCGAGCAACGATTGAGCTGCGGCCTGGATCTTGCGCATCTGGTCACGCTGGAGGGGGTCGAGTCGCGTTTGGGCAAGGAGATGACCCATGCCAATGATCGTATTCATCGGGGTCCGAATCTCGTGGCTCATATTGGCCAGAAATTCGCTCTTGGCGACATTGGCCCGTTCCGCAGCCTTCGCTGCCTCGAGCTCAGTAATATCACGAAATACCATTACTTGACCGCTGATCGCGCCATTGACCAAAATTGGCGTAACGGTAAAGTCGGCAAGAAAAGAGGTACCATCACGCCGCCAAAAGGTTTCAATATCGCGATGCTGAATCAAACATTTGTCTAGTTGGGAATGGGCAAGACAATCTTCTCGAGGATAGGGAGTCCCATTCGGATGGGAGTGATGACAACAATCGTGAAATATCTTACCAATCAGTTCACTAGGCATCCAACCGAGAATTCGGCTGGCCGCTGGATTGGCAAAGATAATATGACCGGTTTGATCGAGCCCACAAATGCCCTCGCCTACTGTATCAAGGAGGAGTTGATTCTGGGTGTTGAGACGGCGAATAGCCTCATCGGCCTGTTTACGATTGGTAACATCGACGATCGAGACGATTAGATAGCGATGCTGATTGAATTCCATCGGACTGAGCGCTATGTCCACTGGAAATTCGCTGCCATCGGCGCGTAATCCATAGAAATCACCAATCTCTCCCAGGATACGATGCGTAGGCCGGAGTGAGTATTGGCGACGGAGGGTATGGTATTTTTTGTGAAGACGTTTGGGAATTAACTCTTCAAGCAATAACCAGAGCATCATTTCACGCGAATAACCGAAACACCTCTCTGCTACCGCATTGACGCGCATGATCCTACCTGACACATTGATCAGTAACAGACCCGCCGGGGCAGTTTCGAATAAGGTATTAGCAAAGGCTTCGCGTTGTTGGAGCTGTTCTTGCAGGACGCTTAACTGGGCGGTCCGTTTCTGTACCAGACTTTCCAGGTGTTGACGGTAGTGTGTCAATTCATCGTTGGCAGTTACCGTTTCCCGTGAGGTAGCGCGAATGGCTTGGGCGACTTCGGTAATCTCATCGAGGTGACGCCCTTGGGCCTGTGTAAGGTATTCTTCTAGGGCGGTGGTAACCTGTCGTGAGACGGAAAATTCTTCCACTGCTCTGCCCAATGCAGTGACGCGCTTGGTTTGACGCAAGAGCCAAAGACCAATGATAAGCCAAAGGATCAAACCATCGAGAATTGGGATCGCACTCATTCCCAGGATTAATTCGCTGGTCGAGAATAAAGTAATTTCTGGAGATTCCAGACGAATCTGAATGCTCTCATCATTTTTTCTCATCCAATCTAAATAGAAAGATTCGTGTGATGTCTCTGAGAGATTCTGTTCCAATCGCTCCAATGCGGTTTGGCCAGCAGAACTGGCAATGGGATGGCCATTATGGTATACGGTGAGGATGACCTCATTGGTGCTGATTTGATACAAAACACTATGACTGATCTGAAAGAACAACGCAAAACGACCATTACCCTCCTTCTCTCCGAGCCAAACAGGGATCTGAAATACGCGATAGAGTTGTTTATCCGTGGGGTCTAGATAATAACCGTTTTCTTTCTCTGGGCGGAGGGGAATCATCGACAGCGCGAGATTATTACCAAAATCGAATAGTTTCTGTCCCTCTAAATTTTGGATGAGTAGATACTGAAAGCGTCGATCCATCCCTTGGATGGTGAGGAAGGCATTGAGATTCGTTTCGCGGGTTGCTGGTTCATTCAGGATACGACTGAATTCGATGCTTGTTTTTATATTTTGGGTCTGAATCTCCCATTCGCGATCAATCTGGAACAAGCGACTTTTGTAAAAGGTGGCGAGCCCCTCAGCACGTGCATGGGTAGTCTTGTGGAGTGCAACTTGATAAATAACGGTTGTGGTCAGGGCGATCAATGTGACAAATAGGGCAATACTTACTGCTAATCGGATCGCTGCTTGCCGAGAGATAGATTTTCGGTTTATCACGGATTTCGTCCAACCCAATGGTCATCGATCATACTATTGACCAGGAGACTCTGAAGGTTATCCTCGCCACCGGCATGAAAAAAATAGTCGGTTTCTTGGAGTTGCCGGTTGGAGAAACTACCGTCACGGCTGAAGGCATTGGGATATTTCTTGAGAGAAAAAACTAGGGCATCGTGTTCCTGAGGATCAGTGATCTCCAGGGCATCTACTATTTGTTCTGGGGTGTGACTCGAGATCCATGCCAGGGTTTTCTTCAGAATACGCACCATAGTGGCGACCTTTTTTGGGGTCTGGGCGATCATATCATTACGCGTTGCCAGGGCGGCGTGGAGAAAGTGAGTTCCTTGTATTCCGGTTACAGTCGAGGACTCCGCCAGATTGGCTAAATAGAAGACATGGCCTTCCGCCAAGAGGCGCGAGGCGAATGGTTCGCTACCCATGATCGCATCCACTGCACTGGAGATAACCAACGCAGATATTTCCACCCAATTTTGACCAGCAGAGACTAGGTGTACTGCATCTGGTACAACACCGTCGGAGCGGAGTAGTAATTCTGCCAGTTGTTGAGAACTGGTTTTACTGGACGAGGTACTGGGATGTACCCCGATTACTTTTCCCTTAAGGTCAGCAATGCGCTTCACCTGCTCCTTAAGAGCGGATCGAACCATAAGTACGAAAAGAGGCGCATCATTCACCGCAGCAATTAGCACGACATCGCCACCGTTACTCCGCAAAGACATTTGTGCCGGAACCCCAGCTACCGCAAAATCAGTATCACGGGTATTCAAATTATTGAGTGCTGCCGCACTTCCCCCAGTGTAGAGGATTCGGAGGTGGACCCCCTCTGCCTGGTCGGCACCGATCTTGGGAATCAGATCAACAGGTAAATAGGGAAGGGAGCGTGGTCCGGGGACACTAATCGTAATACGCTCTCCCCCCTGACAGGGGGACGAAGGTAAAATGAGTCCAAATATCATTATCCAAAAGAAACCATGCGTAACTGATATCATAACTTATTTTTTAAATGTACCCAAAAGAGATAAAGACGTTCGTAGACGGAAGACCTAAAGATTTCCTCACGTAGCCTCTCTAGGGAGATCGTAATCTTGATAATAGAATTGATTACGCCCCATCTGTTTTGCCAGATAGAGTCGACGATCGGTTTCTTCCAGAAGTTGTGCTGGGGTGTTTGTCATTTCCGGAACAGAGACCGCTACCCCCATGCTCACGGTAAGAAAGGGGGAGACTTTGGATTTCTTATGAAGGATAGACAATCCCAAGATTCCCCTCTGAATCTTTTCGGCCAGATGAATTGCACCAATTAGGTGAGTTTCCGGCATAATGCAACAAAACTCTTCACCGCCATAACGAGCCACCAGATCCGTGGAGCGTTCTAGGGTTCCTTGCAGTAATCCAGCAACACGACGTAGACAACGATCACCCTCCTGGTGACCATAATAATCATTGTAATCCTTGAAGTAATCGATATCGAGCAGGATCAGGGATAAAGGGGTTGTTCCAGCGCGAACGCAACGCCGCCATTCTTTTTCAAGAAACTCATCCAGTCGACGCCGGTTGGCAATACCGGTCAAGGCATCCAAGGTAGCCAACGAACGGAGGAGATCGTTCTTGTGTTTGAGATCGAGGTGGGTTTTGACGCGTGCCCGCAGAGTTACGGGATTTACCGGCTTGATTACGTAATCGACCCCCCCCGCGTGGAAGCCTTCGCTTTCATGTTCGGTATCAGACATCGCGGTAACAAAGATTACCGGAATATCCCGGGTTGCCTCCTCAGCCTTAAGCCTGGTACAAACTGCATAACCACCTAATTCCGGCATCATCACGTCGAGGAGGATCAGATCCGGTTGCTGCGATACCGCCAGTGCTAACCCAGTCTCACCGTCAGTGGCGACCAGAACCTGATAGTCATTGCTTAATAATCTCCCCAAGACTTCCAGATTATTAGGTTCATCGTCCACCACCAAGATCTTTGCCCCTGCCTTAGTTTCGCTCATGATCGCGCTCCTCTCGTTTTTCAAAACGTTCGGCAATGCGTGCAAGCCACACCAAACCAGTTTTGAAATCGAAACATGATAGCGCCTGGCTCAAACCAGCGATTTCTGGTTCAAGGCCCAGTGATTGTAATTGAGGGGTCAGTGCGCGGAATTGTTCAATCACCTTGAAACTACCACTGGATAAACCTTCACGTAATTCCTCTAGCCAGTCAAGAGGCAATGGAGAGAGATTGGTCGTAGGATTAGTTTGACGTTCGATATTGGCCAAATATTCGACAACCCGCTGGCCCGCCTCTTGGACCTTGGCTAATTTCTCTCCAAGACGTTGTAGGCGTGATTCCTCAATGGCGCCGGTTTCCTCTAGCTCTTTTTCGCAGGCGGTGGTCAAGTCGTGTAGAGTTCGTGCAGAAATGGTTCCAGCAGCCCCCTTGAACCGATGCAAGAAGCGTTTGACCTCCTCAGTCTTACCGGCGTCAAGCAATTCTCTCAGCGTAGCATCAACCCCCACGTGGTTTTTGCTGAATGCCACAATCAATCGAGCCAATAACGGTTCGTCGCCGTCGAGTCGCTGTAATCCCTGTGCCATATCAATCTCTGGCAGGGTATTGGGGAGAAACGTGGTAGATTTCTGTGTGGTAGTTGGTAGGGTTGTTTCCATCATTATTGGTAGCACAGCCGAATCAAGTCCAGGTTGCTTAAATCTGGTCAGTAGGGTATACAATCCATTTACATCCACGGGCTTAGTCAGATAATCATTCATCCCCAAAGCGAGGCAGCGCTCCTTTTCAGATTTTATGGCGTGGGCCGTCATCGCCACGATGGGTAAATCTTCCGGGGTGAAGTGTTGGCGTAACAAACGTGTGGCCTCATAACCGTCTATAATGGGCATTTGGAGATCCATAAATACCAGGTCGTAGCGTTGCCGCTCATCCAAAATCTGTTTCATAGCCTCTCGGCCGTTTTCGGCGCGCCTGGTCACCACCCCAGCCTTAGTGAGGATCCCCTCGGCTACCTGCCAATTAAGTTCGTGGTCTTCTACGATGAGAACACGCATTCCCTGGAGATTGGGGACCCCCTTGACTGTTCTCGATTCTGGCGGGTTTGAAAGCGCTTCCCGAGAATAGTCGGTACCAAAAAGGTCTACGAGTACATTCAACAAGGCCGACGGAGGTATCGGCTTGAGTAGGAATTTCTCGATCCCTGTCTTTTGGGCCTGGTCCATTACCTCTTGCCACCCAAAGGCGGTCATCATAATGATTGTCGGCTGGATGAGTTGCGGATTGGCGCGAATTTTCCGTGCCGTTGCCAAACCATTAAGGCCTGGCATTTTCCAATCCAAGAGGAGGACTTGGTAGGAATTCTCCGGTGCGCATATCGTTCGTTCCAATTCGTGCAGTGCTTCCTCTCCGGAATTGACCGAGTGGACAGCAAGGCCAAGGCCCTGCAGGATTTCGGTGAGGATCTCGCAGGCATTGAGATTATCATCAACGACCAATACACGCAGTTTTGGTAAGGTCGATGAAAATTGCAAACGGCTACGTTGTGAGGGTTGGGGCGATTTAGTAAAGACTGCGGTAAAACTGAAGCAACTACCCTGACCATAGATGCTCTCTACCTCAATCTTGCCCCCCATCATCTCTACCAATCGCTTGCAGATGGTAAGTCCAAGCCCGGTTCCACCGTAATGGCGAGTGGTGGAGGTATCGGCCTGACTAAAGGCCTGAAATAATTTTCCGATCTGTTCCTGAGTCAGACCAATACCTTGGTCTTGTACAGAAAAGCGTAAGGTAATATATTGAGGGGTGGTACTAATCTCTTGAATTCGATAGACGATATTTCCCTTTTCGGAAAATTTGACTGCGTTAGTCCCCAGATTGAGCAGAATCTGCTCCAATCGTAATGGGTCGCCGACCAGGGTACGGGGTAACGCTATCGGTACATCGAAGAGGACCTCCAAACCTTTTTCTTCCGCCTTGAACGAGATCATCGTGGAGATCTTTTCCAGGATGTCATCGAGGTCGAAGCTAATCTGTTCCAGGTGCAGTTGTCCAGCTTCAATCTTAGAGAAGTCGAGGATATCGTCAATAATTCCCAGCAACGATTGGGCGGCCGCCTGGATTTTGCGCATTTGGTCGCGTTGGACAGAGTCGAGCCGCGTCTGGGCGAGTAAATAGCCCATGCCGATGATCGTATTCATCGGTGTCCTGATCTCGTGGCTCATATTAGCCAGAAATTCGCTCTTAGCTGCATTGGCCCGCTCCGCCATTTTGGCCGTTTCGATCTCAGTAATATCACGGAAGGTCAATACTTCACCGCTGGCGGTCCCCTCCTCCAAGATCGGGGTGGCCGTGAACTCTGCAAGAAAAGAGGTGCCATCGCGCCGCCAAAGGGTCGTAACATCATGGTGCATAACTACGCACTTTTCTAGCTGCGTATGAATTGGGCAATCTTCACGAGGATAGGGAGTTCCATTGGCATAGGAGTGGTGGCAGCGGTCGTGAAAAATTTCACCGATGAGTTCACTGGGTGACCAACCAAAAATCTGGCTGGCGGCCGGATTAACAAAGGTAATACGGCCGTTGCGGTCGAGTCCGCAGATACCATCACCCACGGCATCAAGGAGTAGTTGATTCTTGGCATTCAGACGACGAATGGCCTCATCGGCCTGTTTGCGATTGGTAATATCAACAACGGAGATAATCACATAGCGCTGTTTTCCGAAGAACATCGGACTGATCGCCAGATCAATCGGAAACTCACTACCATTGGCGTGTAAACCGCGAAAGTCGTTTATCTCCCCAACAAGCCGAGGAAGTGGATTAATGGTATAGCGTCGCCGGAGGATGTGGTACTTTCTGCGCAGATGTTCCGGGATCAATTTCTCCAGCAACAAACCCAGCATTGCCTGAGGCGAATAGCCAAAGATCTGTTCAGCCACCGTATTGACGCGCACAACCTCACCCTGTTCATCGATCAGTAACAGACCCGCCGGGGCGGTCTCGAATAGAGTATTGGCGAAGGCCTCGCGTTGTTGTAGCTGCTCCTGAAGAATGCTCAGTTGAGCGGTACGCTCCTGTACCAGCTCTTCCAAATGGTGGCGATGGCGTGTTAATTCGTTGTTACTGACCACCATCTCATGCGATGTGAACAGAATGGCTTGGGCAACATCGGCGATCTCATCTGGATATGTTCCCTGTGCTTGAATAAGATGTTCCGTCAGAGACACGGTGACTTGTCGTGCGACAGAAAATTCCTTGACTGCCATGCCCAGGGCAGTAATTCGAGTAACCTGACGTAAAAGCCAGAGGCCGATGATAAACCAGAGGATCAGACCATCTGCAAGCGGGATCGCACTCACCCATAAAGCCAACTCGGTGGTCGAAAATAGTATCATTGCCGGAGATTCTATGCGAATCAGAATAGACTCTCCCTCCTTTTCCGACCAAACAAAGTCCACCGATTCCATTGTGACGAGCGAGACGCCTTGTTCCAATCGTTCTAGCGCAGTCTGGCCCCCGGAGCTAGCGATTGGATGATGGTTGTAGAGCATCGTCAGTGTTATTTCATTGGTGCTAATCTGGTATAGAACACTATGGCTAATCTGAAAAAATAACGCGAATTGCCCCATACCTTCCTTGGCGCCAAGCCAGATCGGGATCTGGAATATGCGATAAAGCTGTTTATCTGTGGGGTCTAGATAATAGCCACTTTCCTCCTTCTGCTTCAGAGGGATTGCGGCAAGCGACAAATTATTGCCAAAGTCAAATAATTTATGTCCATCGCATGCCTGGATGATCAGATATTGAAAGCGCCGATCCATCCCTTGAATGGTAAAGAAGGCATTCAGACTGGTCTTGCGTGTAGTCGGGTCTTCCAAAAGGCGACTAAATTCTATACCTGCTTTAATATTATGACTTTGAATATCCCAGTCGCGGTCAATCTGGAACAGTCGATCCTTATAAAAGGTGGCCAGAGCCGCAGTTCGTTCATGGGTAGCCTTTTGCAATGCGAGTCGATAGAGGCCCGCCGTTGTCATTGCGATCAACACAACAAACAGACCTAGGCTCAATATCAACCGAAGTGCTGCTTGTCGAGCGATGGTGTTGCGATTCATCACGGTTGGCGTCCAACCCAGTGATCGTTGATCATGCCTTCAAGATAGAAGTCAGGAAAGTTTCCATTATTGGCGGAGCGGAAAAATAACTCGGTTTCTTGAAGTTGGGTGGTAGAAAACTTGCCATTACGGCTAAAGGCATTGGGATACTTCCCTAGAGACAGGAGCAGTGAGGCGCGTTCTTGGGGATCAGTGATATTCAGGACATCTACCACCTGCTCAGGGGAGTGGCTAGTGATCCATGCCAAACTTCTTTGCACCATGCCAACCATCTGCGCCACCTTTTCGGGGGCCTGTGCAATGATGTCCGTACGAGTTTCGAGGGCTGCATGGAGAAATTGAGTACCTTTGATACCTTTAACGGTTTCCGGATCTGCCAGGTTAGCCAAGAAGAATACCTTGCCCTCTTTGAGTAAGCGAGAGGCAAAGGGTTCATCTCCCATAATGGCATCGGCGGCACCTGAGATGATTAGTGCGGACTGCTCTATCCAATTCTGGCCCGCCGGTACAATGCGTACGGTATTGATGATTACCCCGTCTGATTGGAGGAGCAGCTCCATAAGCTGCTGAGAGGTAGTCTTGCTGAATGAGGTACTGGTGTTGACTCCGACCACTTTTCCCCGGAGGTCGGCAATACGCTTTATTTGATCCTTGCGGGTGGCCGCGACCATGAGCACAAAGAGGGGGACATCGTCCACTGCCGCGATTATTTTTATTTCGCCTCGGTTACTCCCCAAAGACATTACAGCCGGAACACCAGCCACCGCGAAATCCGCATTACGGGTGATCAAATTATTGAGAGCGACGGACCCTCCACCTGTATAGAGAATTTGGAGATGGACCCCTTCTGCGCGGTCAGCACCAATCTTAGGAATCAGGTCGATGGGCAAATAAGAAAGGGCATGCGGCCCCGGAACGCTAATAAGAATCCGTTCGAGCCCAATCGCTGACTCCGATGATAATGCACCAACTGCTACGCCTAACCAAAATAAGCCATAGATAATAGATTTGATCATTTTCGCCAGACCTCGTGGATCGAAATCGTTTAGTCCCCCTCCCCTCTCGTCGGGGAAGTGTAACCGTTCAGATCTCCCTGGAAACGCGACCATCTTGGTCGCACCAGAGCGGACGAGACGCACGCACTTCCAGGAAGAGAGTGAAGGATTACCTTGGGTCACACCGTCCGAGTAGCAAGGAATGCCGTTGCGAAATGGGCAAGATCCGGATATACCAAAACATCGCTAATTTCTTTGGCCTCAGTGAGCGTGGCTTGGCCATTTCCGGTTAAGACTAGGGCTGGTTTTCCACCGGCGGCGCGAGCCGCTTGGATATCACGAAGTGAGTCACCGACACAGAAGACCGTATCAAGACGAATAGAAAGGCAACGAGCGATCTCGAGATACATTCCGGGTAGTGGTTTACGGCAATTGCAGTTTTCCCATGGGCCATGGGGACAAAAGAAAATTGCCTCGATCCTACCACCGAGGGCAGAGAGTAGCCGTTCTAATTTTGTGTGGATCAGAGTGAGCGTCTCGATGTCGAACAATCCACGGGCCAGTCCCGCTTGATTGGTCGCAACAACAATGCGATGACCCGCTTGATAGAGTTGGGCAATGGCCTCAAGACTCCCCGCGATGGGGATCAATTCCGCTGGGGACTTGATATATTGGTCTGAATCGTAATTAATAACCCCGTCGCGGTCGAGGATGATGATAGCCATAATAAGCTCCGCTGTACTGCTAATTAGTGCCTGACCGAAAACCGACCACCAGCGTAAAGTTGCGCACCCATACTCTATGGGTCGTTGCCCGAAGGGGGCAAAATTCTTCTTACCCTTCAACCAATACACATCAAAAATTCACGACCCCAGAGGGGTCGCAGGATTCTAATAACGTTCCCCTCCCTCCCAGGGGACATGAACGGTTACGTTCTAATGCGTCGAGCTTAATCCGGTAATGGCTCTCAATACCATGACGTAATGTGTTCCCGAGTCTTGTTGTTCGATCTTTACTGGCAGATAGCTCAAGATTGGGGCGCACCATAGGATAGTGCGGCGTTTATCGGAATCTTGGGTGCGTTCTAGCCGCACCGTATCAAACGGTCCGGCAAGGGTCTGAAGGGTTTCCTTGCCCGTTATCTCAAAATGGTAGGATTTGAGTTTGGCATCCTCGGCCACAAGATAATTCAATGCCGACGCCCCTTTGGCCAGGTCGAGCATAATGGCAAGTTGGTAGGTCAAAGGGTCATGGACAATCCCCTCCAGAGGTACCTGCCAGGGTTGACCGTTCCAGGCGCCCGAAACGATACTGGCGCCCCAATCAAAGCGCAAAAAGCCCTCTCGCGGTTTACTGCGGAGGGCATCTCGGCCTTGAAACTCTACTGGTTGTGGATAGCCGTTATCCAATATAAAAATGCTGCGCTCGCGGCGATCTCGTTGGATGCCGGCCAATATTCCCATGGGACGGGTGGAGTGGGTGTAGATCCAACGATACTCATTTTCTCTGGATAGGTCGAAAGTAGTTTCACCCAGAACCATACCGTTTACCCGAAACTCGTAATCCGCCTGAAATGGAGATAGATGAGCGGCGCTTGCATTCCCAATACAGAGGAAGAGTGCAATGGTAATGGTCAGCAGATGCATCAGAAATTATCGCCGGTTATTAGTTGGCGTGCCTTCCCGATTGGCCTGCCGGAATCGAATTGGTCGTATATTCACCATCGGCATTATCGAGGATATCCTAGTAGCTAGCTGTTATTCCGGCAGGAGCGACGGGATCCCCCGGCGCCATGGATGGTAAGTTTGCGGCCTACTTTACATCCCGGCGTACTGGACTCCCTGGGGGGGAAGTGGCTGGTCGTCGAACCAAGCCCGACCGTCCTCGCCAAGGCGTAGTCGGCCCTGAGCAAACCAGGATACGGCTTTGGGGTAGATGAGATGTTCTTGGGCCAATACTCGCGCCGCCAGATCCTCCTCGCTATCGCCAGACAGTATTGGCACACGGGCTTGGAGCACCACCGGCCCCCCATCGAGTTCTTCGGTCACGAAATGGACACTCGCCCCATGCTCCTTCACCCTGGCCGCTAGCGCCCGCGCATGGGTATGCAAACCACGGAAAGCCGGTAACAGGGCCGGATGGATGTTAAGCATGCGGCCTCGAAAGCGAGCCACGAAGGGAGGGGTGAGGATGCGCATGAAACCGGCCAGCAACACTAAATCTGGGTTGTAGCGTTCGATGCGTTCCGCCAAGGCAGTGTCGTAGTCGTTACGACTGCCGATGAAATCGCGATGGGAGAGCACCTCGGTAGCCACCCCCGCGCGATTGGCACGAGTCAGGGCATAGGCCGTAGGTTCGTTACTGACCACGGCGCGGACCTGGGCCGGCAGATGGCCAGCAGCGCAGGCATTCAGCAGGGCTTGCAGGTTACTGCCACTGCCAGAGACCAGGACCACCAAAGACAGGGAGGATGGGGAGGATTCAATCATGGCGGGGTAACAGGGTGATCGTTGGTATCTGTGCGTCGGGGGCTGCTTCTACGCGACCCACAACCCAGGCACTTTCTCCGGCGCGGGCTAATTCCGCAAGCGCGGTATCGGCCTGGTCAGCGGGTAGACACAGCACCATACCGATGCCGCAGTTAAAGGTACGGTACATCTCGACCTCCGCGACAGGGCCAAGTTCCTGGAGCCAATCAAAAAGAGGAGGACGCGGCCAGGCAGCGGTGTCGATGATCCCTCGAGTACCAGGAGGGAAGACGCGCGGAGGATTCTCGATGAGCCCTCCCCCGGTGATGTGAGCCATGGCGTGGATCTCCACCGCCGCGAGAAGGGCGAGCAGAGACTTGACGTAGATTCGGGTAGGGGTCAATAAGACCTCGCCGAGGGGACGCCCATGGAAATCAGCAGTGAGATCGACCCCGTGCGTTGCAATGATATGTCGAACCAGGGAGTAGCCATTGGAATGGAGCCCGGAGGAGGCGATACCGATGATCACATCCCCGGGGCGAACCTGACGACCATCGATGATCCGCGATTTCTCCACCACCCCCACCGCGAAACCAGCCAGGTCGTAGTCATCGGCGTTGTACATCCCTGGCATCTCTGCAGTCTCCCCGCCAACCAGGGCAGCCCCGGCCTGACGGCAACCTTCAGCGATACCCGCAATGACGGAGCTGGCTACCTCTACATCCAAACGACCGGTTGCGTAGTAGTCCAGGAAAAACAGAGGTTCCGCCCCCTGAACCACCAAATCGTTGACGCACATCGCTACCAAGTCGATACCAACTGTGTCGTGGCGCTTTAATTCGATGGCCAACCGTAGCTTGGTCCCAACTCCATCGGTGGTGGAGACCAAAACTGGCTCGCGGTAACGCCCCGGAGAGAGTTCGAACAATGCCCCGAATCCACCCAACCCCCCTAACACCTCGGTTCGAGCGGTGCGCAGGGCGTGAGGTTTAATGCGTTCCACCAAGCGATTACCGGCGTCAATATCAACCCCAGCGGTGCGGTAGGTAAGGGGTTCAGTACGTTGGTCGGGGGTCACAGAGCAGGCTCCAAAAATGTAATGGTGGTAACAAACCTCGATCACCTTATACCCTATTGTCGATCTCCAAGCAGAGCGGGTGATCTCTAAATAATTTTTTATTTATACTTACTAATTATGCGGTAAGAACGTGCGCTGACAATCCTAAGGTCCGGCAATGGTAGCCGTCGCTTGGGGAGGTAGCAAACCTCTTACACCGCAATGAGAAATTGATTGCCCTGATCATAAAAGAATTTTTAGGGTCTCGGCTAATTTTTCTTCTTTGGTCAAGGCGCTGTCCCAAAATTCCGTGGGGTCTTGACTTGCTGCGGAGGCTCGCATAGCGTTGCGCGCCATGATGCGCGGCTGGCGACAACAATATCATTGGTGGGTGGTGATCCTGGCTCTGATCTGGGGACATGGCCTGTGGGCCGCCCAGAAGGTCACCGACCTCTACCAAACGACCATATCGGTAGCCGGACAGGGCGACGAAGAGCGTACCACCGCCTTTCGTGCGGCCCTGACCGAGGTCATCACCCGTGTCAGTGGACGTAAAAACAAGGCTGCTGCCAGCGTGCACAGCCCGGAAGACTTGGTAGCAAGCTATCGCTACGAACCAGGGACCAACGGTTTACAACTGGTGGTTGATTTTGAGCCTACTGCGATCAACCGCTTGTTGGGCAAGTATGATGTCCCCGTGTGGCAAGGGCGTCGGCCCTCAACCCTGGTGTGGCTGGTAGAACAGGCAAGTGACGGAACAACTCACCTGGTGGGGAGCGATGGGCCATCCCCCTACCAAATACCACTTCAGGAAGAGGCTAAACGGCGCGGCGTGCCTCTGGTATGGCCCATCATGGATCTGCTAGACCCCTCGAGCCTACCGCTCAACGAAGGCAAAAAAGGCGCGCTACTGGCTGCGCTACGTGATGCCTCGCGAAATTATCCCGTAGACGCGGTGTGGGTCGGGAGGCTTGCCCCGAGGGTCGCGACTACCCCGGCGACGACAGAGGTGCCAGAAGGAAAGGGAGCGTTGACGGCACATTGGACCTTGATCCGGGGAAGTGCGGAAGAACAATGGGATACAACAGGAACAGAACCTGCCGCAATCCTCATAGCAGGGGTGGATAAACTGGCCGACCGTCTTGCCGCTAACGCGTCAACCCCCGGTGGAGGGGTAGCGGTCCAGGTTGTCGTGGTAGGCATCGTCTCACTGGATGGTTACGCGCAACTGCGCACCTACCTGGAAAATCTCTCTGAGGTCGCGCGAATCTGGCCTACTCACCTCGCAGCGGAGGGCCGAGTAACCTTCGTGGTCGAAACCCGGGGGAGTACCACCGATCTAACTGCCGTCTTGGATCGAACTGGGTTGTTGCGTGCGGAGAAATCACCTCTCGACCTCTCCACGCTAGGAAATTCCACGCTGTATTATCGTTTTCTTCCCTTTCAAGAAGATAATAAATGAAACCAATAACCGCATAACCAGCATCGAACTGAGACCAGAACCAATCGAAAGAAGATCAAAACTATCAAAAAAGTTTTTACTGGTGGGACCAGAAAAGTTTTTTGGTGTTGGAATCTGATTGTGTCTTCTGGTTTTTAATCGTGTCATTGATTTTTACCTCTGACCTGATCTTATCGCTTGGTACCGTGACTCATCGCGACATTCCCAACCTCATCACCTTGCTGCGCATCTTATTGGTGCCACCCTTCCTGTTCGTCTTATTGGAACGACATTACTCCGCAGCGTTGATATTATTTTTTATCGCGGGAGTCTCCGATGGGTTGGATGGCTTTCTCGCCAAGCACTACGGTTGGACCAGTCGTTTGGGTTCGATCCTCGATCCCCTTGCCGACAAATTGCTCTTGGTGGCGTCGTTTATATCATTGACGCAGCTCGGACTCATTCCCTTTTGGTTGACGGTCGTGGTCCTGGGTCGCGACATACTCATTGTGGTTGGCGCCATTACCTACCATTTTTTGATCGGCTACTACCATCTGGTCCCAGCAGTTCCTAGCAAAATCAATACCCTGGTTCAGATCATGCTCGTTTTGGTGGTAATCATCAGCGCGGCTATCGGACAACCGTATCTCGAAGAACGGGTAATCCAGGGACTCGTCTATCTAACCTTGGTGACCACCATATTCAGCGGTACACACTATGTCGTTCTCTGGGGACGACGCGCCATCCTCGCCCGGCGTGCTGCATCAACTCTTTCTCAATAGACATTATCCGAAACCCATCCACTCCCCTCTCCCTTTGGGAGAGGGGTTGAGGGTGAAGGAGATAACTAATTGAATCCTAATTCCTATCGCCTTCACCTCTGCCCCTCTCCCAGGGGGAGAGGGAAGGTTTCGGATAATGTCTAATGAACAGCTCCGATTTCGCTACGGGGAAGCAGTTACCACTTCGCTTCAAAGTCCGGGAAGGGACAACCTTCGATGACTACCTGCCTGGCCCCAACTGCGAGGCCGTAGACCTGTTGCGTCGTGACAGCGAACCTTATGCCTATCTGTGGGGGGCGGAGGGAGTGGGTAAATCGCACCTCCTGCAAGCTGCCTGCCGGACTCGTGAGGCTGCCGCCTACCTACCGCTCGGAGAATTGCTGGATCATGACTCCGGCGTGCTAGAGGGCTTGGAAACCCTGAGCCTAGTGTGCCTGGATGACCTGGAACGGGTCGCTGGTAATGAGGCCTGGGAACGTGCCCTGTGCGATCTCTACAACCGCTTACGAGAAGCGGGGGTACCTCTACGCGCAGCGGGGAATGCGGCACCCAGCGCACTCGGGTTGACGCTTGCAGACCTCGTCTCACGTCTTGGTTGGGGTCCGATTTACCACCTCCAGGAATTGGATGACTCCGACAAGGCCACCGCTTTACGCCAACGAGCCCATTCCCGTGGCCTGGACTTGCCTGAAGAAGTGGCGCGTTATCTATTGCGACATCAGCCTCGGGACAATGCCAGCCTGTTTAAGTTGTTGGACCATTTAGATCAGGCATCACTGGCCGCCCAACGTCGGCTTACGATACCCTTTGTGCGTACCGTGCTCACAACCTGATTACATATTCCCTTCGCCTGTGTGTCAGCTGACGTTATCAGTGGTTGCTTTCTTCCTCCACTTGATTAAATTCATACCTGGACCACTTGATGAGCACACCCAAAGTTCTCGATAAACTTCAAGCCAGGATTGAGGGTAGAAATAAATTCCACCTCTCTCCCCCACACATCCAGATGGCGCGTGATGGCCTTTGCCTAGGCAGACTGTTGTGTTTGCCTGATAAAAAGAGAATTTTATTAAATGCCTAGTGAAAACCAATCTCTACATAGTAGCCAGCGACTTAAGCATTTTATTTTGGGCGCCCCCCGCAACATTAACGATCCAAATATTTTCCATAAAATTTCCCTGATTCCTGTCCTTGCCTGGATTGGACTGGGGGCCGATGGTCTATCATCTTCGTCTTATGGTCCGGAAGAGGCGTTTAGATCCCTAGGACAGCATACCTATTTGGCAATTTTTCTTGCTTTGGCAACGGTGTTTACAGTATTTATTATTTCATATACATACTCTAAAGTGATTGAGCATTTCCCTGGCGGAGGCGGAGGTTACATTGTCGCGACACATATGATTGGTGAGAAAACTGGAGTTATTTCAGGGGCAGCTCTAATTGTGGATTATGTATTAACCATTACCGTATCTATTGCTTCATGTTCAGATGCAATTTTTAGCTATATTCCAGTGGGATTCGAGAGATATAAAGTGCTTTTTTCTGCGGTTCTGATAGTATTAATGGTAGTCATAAATATTAGAGGCATAAAAGAATCGATTACGGGCATGGCGCCCATTTTTATTACATTTCTAATTACTCATGTTATATTTTTTGTGTATGGTTTTTCTAGTTTAGCGGATCAAACTGGCCCCATGATTGACAGGTTTAATGCCAATTTTAACAAGGATGTAGAAACAATAGGAACTATGGGTATAGTATTGATTTTCATGCATGCTTATTCATTGGGTGCTGGAACTTATACCGGAATTGAGGCAGTCTCAAACGGTATCCAGATCATGAGCGATCCTAAAGTAAGGAATGGGAAAAAGACCATGGTATACATGGCGATTTCTCTGGCAATTACTGCGAGTTCCTTGTTTGTTTTATATCTCCTTGCCGAAATTAAACCACTGCCGGGAAGAACGCTCAATGCGGTCTTGGCGGATAGATTATTTGAAGTACAAGACCTGGGCAAGACTTTTGCGGTTGTAACAATTTTCTCGGAGGGTGCGTTATTGCTGGTGGGCGCTCAGGCTGGTTTTATCGATGCCCCACGAGTTATGGCCAATATGGCCGTTGATTCTTGGTTGCCACACCGTTTTGCTGCCTTCTCGGAAAGATTGACTATGCAAAATGGTGTGATAATGGTTGGTGGCGCGGCGCTCGCTTTTCTGTTCTACACCAATGGATCGATCTCAGCATTAGTGGTTATGTATTCAATCAATGTTTTTCTAACATTTTCCCTATCACAGTATGGAATGGCAAGATTTTTCTTTACTCATCGCAACAAGGAAAATAATTGGAAAAAAGATTTCACGACGCAAGTATTAGGATTAATTCTGTGTTTAACAATATTAGGGATTACTATTTTTGAGAAGTTTATTGAGGGAGGATGGGTCACTTTAATCTTAACATCTGTAGTAATTATACTGTGCTACTTAATTCGCAAACACTATCTAAGTATACGTAGCGACAAAAAAAGATTTGATGATCTACTGACTAATATTCCGACGATAGGAGAACCGAATATCGAACCAGTTGATCCTATGGAAAATACTGCGATAGTACTGATTGATGAATATAACGGATTTGGTGTACATACCTTTCTAACAGTTATTCGTCAGTTTCCTGACTTCTATAAGAATTTTATTTTTGTCTCCGTTGTACTGGTAGACCAAGGACTTTTCAAGGGAAAATCTAGTTTAGAGGAACACAAAGCCGCTGTCCGAACATCTCTCGAGAAATATGTTAGCCTGGTCAGAAGATTAGGATTGAAATCCGATTATCGAATGGACATCGGAACCGATGTAATTGAGTCGGGGGTAGCGTTATGTGTTAAGGTAAATGAAGAATTCACGAAGTCAATGGTTTTCTCCGGTAAGTTGGCATTTAGAACCGAAAAGTTCTATCACAAACTCTTGCACAATGAAACTGCGTTTGCCATTCAACGTATACTTCACTGGCAGGGCGTACCCAATATGATTTTACCAATCAAAATGGACCTATGAGAGATCCCGTGTAGGATGCGGTAAGGAATGAACTACGTTATTCGCGTCGCCTAACCTGCAATGTAATTGATTAAACTAACTAACTTTCTTTAAACTAGTAAATGTCGCTTATGGAAACAAGACTAAGAAGTTTTACCAAAGCCGTTTCTTGGCGCATAGCCGGGACGTTGGATACTTTCGTGATCAGTTGGGTCCTCACTGGAACCCCATCGCTTGCGGCAACGATTGCGATCACAGAGATCATGACAAAAATTACGCTGTATTGGTTGCACGAGAGGGCATGGAATAATACGCAGTGGGGTATAAAGCAAGAACGTCGCTAAGCGCTCTATATTAATTAATCGAGAATCTTCCATGAAATTATTGTATGACTTTTTTCCGGTCTTGCTGTTCTTTGTTTCCTATAAGTTCTATGGCATCTACACCGCAACGAAGGTTGCCATGGTGGCTGCCCTACTCCAAACCACTGGCTATTGGTTGAGGCATCGCCATTTTGAGACGGTACACCTAGTTACGTTGGGGATGATACTGGTATTAGGCGGCGCCACTTTGTTTTTCCATAACCCGGTATTCATCAAATGGAAACCGACGGTTGTGAACTGGCTGTTTGCCGGTGCCTTCTTGGGCAGTCATTGGGTGGGAGAAAAGACGATTGTGGAGCGGATGTTGAATACACAGGTGGATCTGCCCGGTTTTGTGTGGATTCGTCTCAATTTGGCCTGGGTAGTCTTCTTTATTCTCTCCGGGATCATTAATCTGTACGTGGCCTATAACTTCGCGGAGGATACGTGGGTCAATTTCAAATTGTTTGGAATGCTGGGACTGACCATTGCTTTCATTTTTTTGCAGACTTTCTACATCAGTCGCTATATCAAGGAAGATCCGCAAAATCAGGGCGAACAGCCAGTTTCAGAAAGCAAGCCGTGAATTCGATCCACGGGGTTGAGATTGAGTAGAAGAGATGATCCACTACAAGGGAGATAATGGCCTTCGCCCATGTAACGATGCTGGCCTGGGGGTCCTGCTTACCAATCTGGGTACTCCCGCCGCTCCCACGTCGCTGGCGGTGCGCCGCTATCTGGCGCAATTCCTTTGGGACCCACGAGTAGTCGAGTTGCCACGACTTTTATGGTGGATTGTCCTCCACGGAATAGTGCTGAGAATACGTCCCTCTCGTTCTGCGCATGCGTATCGTAAGGTATGGACCACACAGGGTTCACCGTTACTTGCGATTGGCCATCGCCAGGCCGTGGCGCTGCAAGATGTGCTTCGTGCGCGATTAACCGGGCCGGTGACAGTGGCTTTGGGGATGCGCTACGGCACCCCGTCTATTGCAACTGCCCTAGAGGAGTTACATCAGGCGGGGGTACGTCGCCTGCTAGTCCTTCCCCTGTATCCTCAATATGCCAGCGCTACTACGGGCGCCACCTTCGATGCCGTGGCAGCGGAGTTGCGTACCTGGCGTTGGGTCCCGGCATTGCGTATGGTGAGCGACTATCACGACCACGCCCCCTATCTAGATGCCTTGGCGCAAGGAATAGGTGAGGCGTGGGCGGAACGTGGACATCCTGACCGGTTATTGTTTTCTTTTCATGGTCTGCCGCAACGGACAGCGCAGGCCGGCGACCCCTATTCTGAACAGTGTTGGACAACGGCGCGCGCTGTTGTTAAACGTTTGAAATTGACCGAGGGACAATGGGCAGTAAGCTTCCAATCTCGGTTTGGACGTGAGGAATGGGTACGTCCCTATACCGACCAAACTTTACGAGAATGGGCAGCAGCGGGAGTGGGTTCCGTAGATGTAATCTGTCCTGGTTTTTCTGCGGACTGTCTGGAGACCCTCGAAGAGATTGCGCTGCAAAACCGTGACCTATTCCTAAAAGCCGGTGGACAGACCTACCATTATCTCCCGGCTCTCAATGATAATTCCGCTCATATCCACGCTTTGGCGGAGCTAGTCTTGACCCAAGTTCGAGGTTGGCCCGAAGCAGCGTTGAAAAATCTATGATCTCGCCTTCCATTAATAAATAGAGAACGCCATGTTTGGTTTTGGGAAAAACAAGAAAGACCCGGCCCTGAAAGAAAAGGATCCGATCCCGTCCAGTGGTGGCATGATCGGTAAGCTAAAAGAGCGGCTTGCCCGTACTCGGGCCAATCTCACCGAGGGTTTAGCTCGTCTCTTTGCAGGACGCCGCGCCGTCAGTGAGGAGATCCTAGAAGAGGTAGAAGAACGATTATTGTTGGCGGATGTTGGCATCGAGGCGACAACAGCGATCCTCACCGACCTACGTAATCGAATGAAGCGTCAGTCGTTGGTGGATACCGAGGCACTCTACCAAGCCCTACGAGAAAATATGCTCGCCATCCTCGCACCGTGCAGCGAGAGATTGGTTATTTCTGATACGGTGCGTCCGTTTGTTATTCTCATGGTGGGGGTCAACGGTTCTGGCAAGACCACAACCATTGGTAAACTTGCCTTTCGTATGGGTCAGCAGGGACACAGCATGTTATTGGCCGCTGGTGATACCTTCCGCGCCGCCGCCGTAGAACAACTTAAAGTCTGGGGAGAGCGTAACGACATCCCGGTAATTGCCCAGAGTCGAACGGCAGATTCCGCCTCGGTCATCTACGATGCCTTTCATGCGGCTCAATCACGTCACTTGGATTTGGTAATCGCGGACACAGCGGGGCGCCTTCATACCAAGTCCGGCCTTATGGAAGAACTTAAAAAAGTGAAGCGGGTATTGGCCAAACTCGACCCCACGGCCCCTCACGAGGTATTGTTGGTTCTTGACGCCACTACCGGCCAGAACGCTTTGGTCCAAGCCGCGCAGTTCCATCAGGCGATTGGCGTTACGGGTATCGTTCTTACCAAGCTGGACGGTACCGCCAAAGGCGGTATCCTCTTCGCCATTGCACAACGGCTGCGTCTCCCTATTCGTTTTATCGGGGTCGGTGAAGGCTTAGAAGACCTTCGAGAGTTTGACGCTAGTGAATTAGTGGATGCCCTCCTTGGTCCTGAGGTGAGCAGTGCTTGACCCTCCCTTACTTCTCTTTGAGTCCCCTCCGAAAAGTCATTTTCCAGGAAAACGTGCGCCATGCGTTTCTCTCGGATATGGGAGAAGGGCACGTTAGATAGCAATTTGAGTCAGACAAGCTTGTCATTCATTTAACCTCCCCACGTAAGGGGGCAACGGAGATAAACATGAAACAAAACAGAATTATGCCCATGTTGGTTGCTACGACGTTGGTGTTTACCCTAGGGGGTTGTGCCACGGAAACCTCGCAATCATTGCCCGTTCAAAAAGTGGAAACCGCCTCTAAACCCTATACCGGCTCACGTACCCTGATCGCTATTGGAAAGTTCGACAACCGCTCTAGCTACATGCGCGGTATTTTCTCAGATGGTGTCGATCGTTTGGGGAGTCAGGCCAAGACGATTCTGACCACGCACCTGCAACAAACCAATCGCTTTAATGTTCTTGACCGGGACAATATGAAGGAGATCAACCAGGAGGCCAGTATCGGCAATAAGGCCCAAAAGCTAAAAGGGGCCGATTATGTTGTGACCGGAGACGTAACTGAGTTTGGCCGTAAAGAGGTGGGTGATCATCAGCTCTATGGGATCTTGGGACGCGGTAAATCGCAGATTGCCTACGCCAAGGTCAATCTGAATATCGTCAATACTTCTACCTCTGAGGTAGTTTTCTCCAGCCAAGGTGCCGGAGAATACGCACTATCGAACCGTGAGGTGATCGGTTTTGGTGGCACGGCCAGTTATGATTCTACGCTCAATGGGAAAGTGCTTGACCTGGCGATTCGTGAGGCCGTGAATAATCTTGCTGCGGGGATTGACAGTGGCGCATGGCAACCAAATAGCAGATAACCAACCACTGCCGAGACCTCATGAATATTCAACTACGTAAACCAAACCTCTTGGCGCTTTCCGTCTTGGGAAGCGCCTTACTTACCACCGGTTGTGTTACCGCCCCCACCTCGTTGTATCAATGGGAAGGATATCAACCGCAGATTTACGAATACTTCAAGGGACAAGGCAAGGGACCCGAGGCACAGATCAGCACACTGGAAGAGGGTCTGCAAAAGATCCGCGCTACCGGAAGGATGCCACCACCGGGATATCACGCCCATCTGGGGTTACTCTATTCTCAAATCGGCAAGGAAGATCAAGTGGTACAAGAGTTTCATACCGAGCAGGAACTGTATCCTGAAGCCGCAGCCTATATGAACTTCTTGTTGTCGAAGAAAATCGCAAAGTGAGAATAGGAAATGCACTCCATACTACCAAAGTTACTTGTGATGCTCTTTGTAGCAATCTTTGCCACCGGTTGCGCCACCAATCAGCCCTACGATTATTCGGCATACAAACAGATCCGCCCCCACTCGATTTTGATATTGCCACCCATCAATGATTCACCGGATGTTAATGCGACCTATAGCGTATTTGCGCAAATGACCCATCCGCTGGCGGAGGCGGGTTACTATGTTTTCCCGGTGACATTGGTTGATGAAACCTTCAAACAAAACGGTCTCACCACTCCCGCCGATATTCATGCAGTTGCACCGCGCAAGTTGCAGGAGATTTTTGGTGCAGATGCCGCGTTGTATGTGACCATTACCAGATATGGCACCAGCTATATGATCATCAGTAGCGCGGCAATTGTAGCAGCGAACGCCAAGCTGGTTGACCTGAAAACCGGGAAACTACTCTGGCAGGGGTCGGCATCAGCCTCTAGCGAGGAAGGTCAGAACAATTCGGGTGGGCTAGCGGCAATTTTAATTTCTGCGATTATTAAACAAATTGCGAGTAGCGTATTTGACGCTAGCCACAATGTCGCGGGGCTCACCAGTGAACGATTATTGTCGGCAGGACACCCCAACGGAATTCTGTACGGTCCGCGCTCCCCCCTCTACGGAAAAGACTAGACCTTTAAACGCTACGGGAAATCTCTAACGTTGGCCATCGTCTCGTCATTCCGGTAGGAATTTCCGGAATGACGAGCAGGTAGCAAGTTGCAATTAGAGATTATCCTGTGGCTATTTCATTCACGCTTTGAATCAAGTACTTCATTTTCCGCTGCCGCTGGGGTTGGGAATTTGGCGTTATTTTTCTCAGTCTTCTTGAGAAGGATCATTTCCGTCTCTGACCAGAGGTCGGGCCACGCGCGGCGGTCTTTGTCCACCAAAATCCACAGAAAGCCAAGCCCCAAACAAGCCCAAGAGACCAGGGCGGCCAGGAAGCGCAGAGCGGCCTGCTTCCAACCTACAGGGGAGCCGTTCGGACGTTGTACGCGCAACCGCCAGGCACGCATCCCCAGGGTCTGGCCACCGTGGGTCCAAAACCACCCGTAGAACAGGAAGGAAACCACCAACAGGTAGAGACGGAAGAGCTGGTTCCCCGGAGGCACTCTCTCGCCTCCGGTGAAGGGTAGAGACAAGAAACCTGCGATGAACAGCAGGGAAAAGAGCAGGAAAAAGTCATAGACCATGGCAGCGAGACGACGCACCAGGGTGGGACGGGGAGAGGGAGCGGTAGCGTCGGTCATGCAACGAAATCAGTCATGGAGTGGTATCCAGGGGAGGGGGAGGACGAGAGACTCGCCCAATCGGGGCATTGACACCAGAGTGGGTGGATATCATCCTCGCGTATCGTTCGGCGAAGGGTTGAATTATGCCAGGAATCATGGCCAAGAGAGAATCGTGATAGGGAAGAAAACGGACAAACCAATCGCCAGGCGAATTCTGCAAGTTTTCGGTATCACCCTGATGATTACCCAAGGCCGCTGATGTGCTAATACTCTCTACCCACTCACGGTGATCTCGAATGAGTTTGATTACTCAACTGTTGTCAATACCAGGTGTGATCGCCGCAGGTGAATTTAGTCACCGTGGCGAGCGCTTCACCCACGCCGGTTTATTGGATTCCCAGCAGGCCCGTATGGCGTCAATTATGTGTAGCGCCAATAGTCTAGCAATCCATATGCAAGCCGGGATTCTGGGGGCTCTCGTAGGCGAGGGTGGTATCACTCCAGCGCAAGGCTGGATAGTCCGAGGCAGTCATTTTACGGTATGTGTGATTGGGCAAAGATTCTGTTTCCTTGAACAGGAAACCGCATCGCTGAACCAGGTAGTGACATTGATGAAGAGCACAGGGACCGAAACCTCAACAGAGGGTTCCTTTTTAGGATACAAATGAAAACAATCGGACAAACATCATATCCACTTGTCTCCTCTGCAATAATTCACAGAAGTATACCGAAAATGACAGCCCAACAATTTACTAGCTAACAACTTGGGTTAGTTAATTATTCCTCATCCATTTTCACTTTCGGAGTGCAGGGGAATGGTCAATCTCGACCAACTGTTGGATCTCCCAGGAGCCATTGCGTCCTTCGAGTTTAACGAACGAGGGGAATTGCGGAGCCAGCGGGTCGTCGCTGGGGTGGGATTTCACGAATCGCTGCTAGACATGGTAAGTCATATGTGTGTAGCCAATACCGCGATTGCGACTATGCAGGCGCGGGGTTGGGAACAGCTTACCGGGGCACAGGGTTTCTATCCTGTCGAGGGGGTCAGTATCGTGGGGCTCGAATGGTCGGTAGTGTCCAGGGGTCGCTTTGGCTTGATCCTGGACAACCAACAAGCCAACTACGAGATGGCCTTTGCTGCCTTGGCGGAGCGGACCGGGCCATGATTCGTCATATCTTGGCGCTCGATGGGGTATTGGCGGTGTGCCAATTTCAGGACGATGGGATTCTGGTCGAGGGATACGGGTTACTTCCTGACTCAGAGATGGCACGACTCGCCCGCTTTGCCTGCGACTATCGGCGGATGCTCCAGGGCAATGCAGATCAACTCTCCATGTTTACCCAGATTCGTGGTTGGACCCCGCCCCGTGGCTGGATGGTACATGGGGCCGGAAAATCTGTGTGTGGGGCAGGCAATATGGTGTGCGTAATCGATAACGCAGAGTCCTCGTTGGACCAGGTATACGCGGAATTGATAGATGCCTCTCGCTACTAATCACAGATCTTAAATACTTCATTAAGAATCATCCGTTTAGACTGTTTTACCGAAGCCTTCAGGTGCGCTGATAGGTGATGGTGTTGATTACAACCTGCTTGTACTTCCGTCGCTTGCCCCTTAGAATCGCGCGCTTCGCCCACTACCCTCTGGCCCGCGTTTCCTACCAAAATTGGTAGAAGGGCAAGGGTAGTTGTCTTGTTGCCTCCTTGCCGCCCGCTTGGCGGGTGGCTGTCCATCCCTCCTATCAGCAATAAAAGTCTGACGGAGGTCGCTGGTATGCGGGTAACCGTTTACCCGAGACTGGCGAACCATTTACCTGTCGGCCGATAGGTGTCACCCGTAAGGAGTGTTATGCGTCACTACGAAATTGTGTTTTTGGTCCACCCCGACCAGAGCGAGCAGGTACCGGCGATGATCGAGCGTTATCGTCAGACCATCGAGACTCGCGAGGGAAAAATCCATCGTTTGGAGGATTGGGGCCGCCGCCAGCTTGCCTATCCGATTGCCAAGGTCCACAAGGCCCACTACGTGCTGATGAATATCGAGTGCGGCCAGGATGTGGTCGACGAATTGGAAAATGCCTTCCGCTTCAATGATGCGGTCCTGCGTAATCTCATCATGAAGCGCAAAGATGCCGTCCTTGAGCCATCTCCGCTTGCCAAGCAACGTGAGGAGAAGGCTGCCGAGAACGACCCCCGTCGTGAGAGCCGCATCCCCTCCTTTGAGGGCATGTAAGCGCCGCTCGTCTGGATAGGCAGGTCCCATCGGGACCCAACCCTGCCCGCTACCAAATTGATGTATTTGCCATTGGGAGACCACCGTGTCCCGCTTTTTCCGCCGTAAAAAGTATTGCCGTTTCACCGCCGAGGGAGTCAAGGAGATTGACTACAAAGACCTGGCTACCCTCAAGAATTACATCACCGAGACCGGAAAAATTGTCCCGAGCAGGATCACCGGGACAAAGGTACGCTACCAGCGCCAGTTAGCAAGCGCGGTTAAGCGTGCTCGCTTTCTGGCCTTGCTGCCTTACACCGATCGCCATTAATCCCTGCCGAGCAGGGACAAATGGAAGGTATGAAGTTTCTCGCGGGGTTCGTCATGCGGGCCTCCTCGACGGCCGCCACGGTAGTTGCCGTGACCGCTGTCGTGGCCCTAGCGCTGCCTCCCGCCACCTCGCCCATTTCTTTTCTGAGTGGGGCCTCCCTAGGTCTAGTGACCTTGCGCCTTGGGGCAAGGGCTGGACTATTGGTCATGGGGGCCGCCACCATCGCGCTGGCCCTGTTATCACTGGCACTGATTGGTTCGGCGGGCCTGGCGGCGGCCATGATGGGGGTTCTGTGGGCGCCAATCTGGTTCCTCAGCATAATCCTGCGTGCTACCGTGTCATTGCCATTGGTAGTGACAGTAGCCTTGGGGATCGTGGCCTGTGGAGTCGGGATGACCCACTGGCTGGTTGGCGATCTGGCGTCTTGGTGGCGAATGTTTCTGGTGGATACCTTCGTCCGCATCGGACCTGAGCCTGGGCCAGAGTTGGTCCACTCGATCGAGGGACTATCTCAGGTCATGACGGGTTTGGTCGCCGCCGGGATGCTGATGAGCCTGGTGGGGAATCTGCTGTTGGCCCGCTGGTGGCAATCCCTGCTCTACAACCCTGGTGGATTTGCGAAGGAATTTCTGGTCCTGCGTCTACATCCCACGATAGCAGTAGCCGCCCTGGGGGCCATGGCCCTGACCCAGTTTGGACCAATCTCACTGGAGCCTCTGGGTGTGGACTTGGTGTTCGTGATGATGGCGGCGTTTTCCATCACTGGATTGGCCGTAGTCCATGGACTCAACGCTAACTTCGGAGAGCCCGTCGGTTGGCTGATTGGGGTGTACGTGCTGACCTTCCTTTTCCCACGTCAGATGATGACGATCCTTGCCGCCACTGGTCTTGCCGACACCTGGGTTGATCTGCGCAGTAGGATTGGGCGTAGTGCCTGAAATTAGCTGGCCGAATGTGGGTATGTCACGTCCCCTGCTCCCAAACCTCTGTTAACTAACTAATTTTCCGTACAAAGGTCTCTAACGATGGAAGTTATTCTGCTCGAAAAATTAAAGAATTTGGGTCCCCTGGGAGCCCGGGTCAAGGTAAAGCCGGGGTATGCCCGCAACTTTTTGATCCCAAAGGGTAAGGCAACTCCTGCCACTGCGGCCAATATGGCGGCTTTTGAGGCACGACGGCTAGAACTAGAACGTGCCGAGTCAGACCTGTTGGACGCTGCTCGACGCCGTAGCGAAGCCCTCACTGCCTTGGGCTTGGTAGTGATACGTCAACGTGCAGGTGCCGAAGGTCGGCTATTCGGGTCCGTAGGCACGGCAGATGTTGCCTTTGCCTTGACCGATGCCGGCGTTGACGTGAATAAATCTGAAATACGTCTCCCCAACGGTCCCCTGCGAATTGTTGGCGATCACGAGGTCAGCCTTCATCTCCATACCGAGGTGGACGTTATCGTAACCATTTCCGTGGTTGCCGAAGGGTAGATAGTTTATCACCACCTTCGCAAACAAGCTTATTGCGCCCTCATTCCGGCAGGGAGTGCCGGAATCCGGGACACCAGAACGCAGTAACCCACCAGCGGATTCAACCTTGAAGCACGACGGATGAATTAGCCGATTGTGCTTCG
Organism: Gammaproteobacteria bacterium; assembly: GCA_963575655.1. Taxonomy (NCBI): domain Bacteria; kingdom Pseudomonadati; phylum Pseudomonadota; class Gammaproteobacteria; species Gammaproteobacteria bacterium. Next base: position 29,849 of record CAUYTY010000202.1, read on the forward strand.
TTATTAAACACATCAAAAAGAAGCTTTGAGTCCAAGACACTTTTTGTAGCCGATGAGTTTTTTCAGAGATGAATCTAAGACCCATCTTTTTGGGAAAAGACTATCGGATCGATCTATTCATATTTTCGTTGGCACCACGATTCCAGGATGAGCCAATTTCCTCATGGGCAAGAAATGAATCCCCGGAACATTGGTAAGAAAAGCTCAATACGTGAGTGATACCGTGTCGAACATACTTAGCAAGATGCGGCTGGATTTCTATCCCCTCCCCCTCTTATCGTCTATAAGGTGCCAGGTGGTACTGAAATAGCAATTAATTCCGATCTGCAACGAGATGAAAGCAGACATCATCAATATTCTCAAGAATCCACCAGTTATATGTTTGAGATTGTTGCGCCCATTCAAACATAGCTGCGTAGCAAGGAAGATTATCTTTATGGATACCACAGAATGGCGCAATAAAGTTACGTAATCCAGCCCAAACCCTCTCCATGATATTGTAATACACCTCCCTTATGCCATCGCTATCATCACAGACATATTCGTGACGCGAATGGCACACTGCCTCGTGTTTTCGTCCCAATTTTATTGTACACCGGCAACTCATCGGTATAAAAAGTTGTTCTGGTTCTTATCTCCACTTCCGGTTGAATCATTCTTCTGGTAGCAGGTAATGGTGCAGTGATTGATAGCGATTTTGACTTTTCATCGTTGCCCCCCATATTTGTCCTAAATTTCAGAAATCAACAAGTCCGGATTCCGATTGAATCTTGTCTCGATGAATGGAGGCTTATCGGGTTCCTGTATAGGACTGCTTCCCTAACCATTACCGTCAATTTAACCCATTGAATACTCAACACATGGATGGTATCGCGCTTTGGCTAGACGCGGTTGGATTTCCTACCTCCTAACTCAATCATAAATCACGGAGGAATATATAGCAAAGCCACCATAAAATGATTACGCATAATTTGCGAAGACTTCCTCGGTAGTACGGCGTTCTCTTTTGTCAATCGCCTTTAATTGCGCCCACTTATGTTCGATGGGATTGAAATCTGGTGAATAAGGTGGTAAATATTCCAGAATATGGCCCGCATTTTTGATGGATTTTTGAATTGGAAAGTTGCGTTATCCATCACAAGAACGCAATTGGGAGGAAGTTTTGGGAGTAAATCTTGGGTGATCCAAGAGTAAAACACATTACTATTGATGGTTCCGGTAAAGAGCGTTACACATACCAATCAACGCTCCAATGGCGTTCACTCGCCCTTTAGCATTCCAATCTTGCTTGCCAACGCAACGCTTGCCAATCGGCGCGTAGCCATTGCGGCGTGGCATATCCACCGCGAATCCAGCCTCATCGACAAAAACTATGCTTCTCCCTTCTGCTTCATATACTTCCATTCGCTCTTGAAAGGCTGTTCTCTTCTCTTCATTTGCTTTTGGGTGTGATAGTGTTTTTTTCTTATAGCTGATTCTCATGCGTTTTAATGCTTGACCAATGCCGCTCCTACTCACCCCTAAACGTTTAGCTCGCTCGAATTGATAGGCGTCAGGGTGCATTTCAGCATCACGCGCCAGCGATTCCCTATTAATTTTCGTGGCGGGTTTGTCTCGAGTTAGTTTTGG
>CAUYTY010000203.1 GCA_963575655.1 Gammaproteobacteria bacterium
GGGACGATTGGATGCGATCCCGAGTTTTGAATAGGTGGCAACTTGGGTTAATTATGATAGTTTTAGGATTTAACTAAATCCTTCGTGAGGATAGTCATGGCATCAAATAATGTGTAATCCACATTTCCTTTCCAATGCTCGAGCGCAATAGCATCTCTCAGTATCAATTTGAGCTTAAATGACATTATATCATCATCGTTGGTATGAACCGGGAATCTTTCTACTTTTGGTAGCGGTTGTTTGGCAGATTCCTCGATTATTGAAAACGCAACCTCCGGCCTTTTTGAGTCATCTAGCCCTTCAACTGCCTGCTCTATTCTGTCCATGATATCTTCAGGAGGAGCCACGGGCGCTATCTCGCCGAAAAATGCATCAAGACCTACCGAAAATTCTATCGGACTTTCAAAACATTTATTAACAATTACCGCATTATCAACCTCTGCTACATTTTTTGGAATATTCTTCCCAAAGAATTGTAGTGCTGCGACGGCCCGCTCAAATGATCGAAATTCAATGTAGGTTTCGTCGTTCTTTATGTAAAAACTACCTAATACAATCGGATGATGTTTTTTGTCAATAGCAGAATACGGTACCCGGAATTTAATCTTCTTTGCTTCCCGTTGGTATAACCAAACCCATCGATTATGGAGTGCATCATAAGTCATACACTTTAATGCCAGAAAACATTTTATTAACTTATTGCTGTTGATGATTTTGTAATAAATTCTAACTGGATGGAAAACTTCTCCAGTTATGGTTGATGCCAAATCCCTATCATTCATTACGGATTTCTCGTAGATTTGTTAGCGTGGAAGGTTTGGGTAGTTTTCAATGACGCTCGAATTGTACTTCGAGTCGGAAGGTGATTGCTGGTACTGATTTTCTTTCCCCTTGCTCATCCAGGGGCCAGCCCAATTCTGGCTCAATCTCATAGAACAGCCAACTGCGATAGAAATTACGACGATAGCGGGTACTGAGGACTACAGTACTCAACGTGGCGGTGGGTTTGGTGTAACCCCAGGCCCCCAGATTAACGGCAAGAGCACTTTTGGTCGAGAGTTGATGAAAGAGGGATAGCTCGGATCCCAATTCAGCCCCTCGGGTGATCTCGGAAAACATGACACTATTGCTCCAACGTATCAATGTGTCTGGTGTTAGTCGATGTTCAAGATCGAAACGACTAGTTTCGCTGAAACCCTCAAGATTTTTCCAATAAACGGTCTCGGTGAAGCGCGCTAAATAGTCAGAACTCAGAATATTTGTGTAGCGATAGCGTCCCTTGACAAAAGGCTGGAGCGGCGTACCCGCGTGCATTCCTCCGCTGAGGCTGAGGTGGGATAATCGATCATCATTAAAATCGTAGCGCAATCCTAATTGGGTTCGGTGAGTTTGGGAATTGGTGATATCCGTAAGATTATTTGTAGTTGTAGCGGGTTTGTTGACTTTCACGTTACCCGGAATAGCCAGGGGGTCGTCCTCATCCTCTCGCATCAACAGCAGATGTAATCGTTGTTCGGCATGAGGGAGGGTAATATTGGCGGAGAGTTGACTATCCATAGTATTATCACCCTTGGCAAAACGGAAATTATTACGCCATCGTACAAAACTTCCCGCGCTTCGTTCTTCGTCACTACGTTTGTCGGAAAAGAAATTATCGAACCAGAGCGCTGGTTCGCAAAATTTCTGACTCAGATAATCATGACCACGATCGTACCAAGTATCAGCAGCCAATTCGCCTTCACTACAAGGAGGCGTCGCCGTGGCGTCTTCTGGTATTCCCAGGGCAAGGAATATAAAAATCAGGTAGTGATGTACCAAATGACGATCTGTGTAAGATTGGATTAGTCCGGTTAAGATCTTAACTGCTATAAACCAAATGTTGAGGATATGGTTGTGCATTACGGTTGTTTTCCTATTCGAAGAGAGTGTTCGTCCCAAAAATTAGGGTATTGCGATAGTTTTCGTAATCCTAATGTGTATATTTATTACCATGCCTCCTGGGTGATATCTCGCTCCTGCCTGTCTGGCTGTGACAACTGGCATTAGACATTATCAAGGGTCTTACCGCTACTTATCGCAGAACACTGGCGTCCTCTGGAAATTAAGAAATGAGAAACTTACCACGATATATCGCATGGTTCTCAGAGGATCACCGGGCATATAATGTGTATTTTCCAAGGAAGTAACCTTTGGCGGTGGGGTTTAACACTATCAATTGTTGGTAAATTATTCTGTTCGACAAAAGTAATTCCTGGTAATGTTCAGTATAACCTAGAACTTATTTATAGTAATATCATCTAGTTAACCAAAGTTGCCACCTGGCGCGCTTTTCTCCCCTTTCTCTCTCCTGGAGAGGGGCTTTTTCGTTTCTCACCGCATAGGTAGCAACTCGAGTTAGTTATCATGTGTGTCTAGCAGAGCTTGAAGAGTGTCATCTCTACGTAGGGAATACTCGGTCCACCCATTTGGATACTCACGGGAAGTATTGCCCAAGGAAGCTGTCAACTCTGTTGGTTCTCAGGCAAGGTATCTATTGTAGAATTCAGTCCTGAGTACAACCGATGGTAATTGGGTGATTAATCTACGCGAAGTTTAACCAACCCTTGTGAAATTTTATATGGCATGGTGATTGGTCTCTCGAACATACCCTGCCACCAACGCGCGGATTAACAGACTAAAGAGGTGCGTCATGGTACTTAGCAAACGACGAATGACAATCTTAGCCGTATTTACCCTGACCACGGTAGTTGGGGTGACGCTATCGATGGTAGGTTCAAAACGAGCTACGACTCGTAGCGCCAATCCTCCTAATATGCGTAGCGTTGTGCTTGCAACATCCGCTCATACTAATAAACGCGTAGCGCTGGTAATCGGCAACAGCAACTATCAATACTCCGATATCTTACCGAAACTAGATAATCCGGTTCATGACTCCGAAGATATTGCCAAGGCGTTGCGTAGTTTTGGTTTTAAGGTTATCGAGCGCACTAATCAACCCAAAGAAGGTATGGACGCCGCGATTGCGGAATTTGGTCGCGAACTAGCGAATAGTGATGCTGCGTTGTTTTACTTTGCTGGGCATGCCCTGCAAGTGCGTGGGCAGAATTATCTTATGCCGGTCAACTCCAAGGTAGAAAGCGAGGCGCAAATTCCTTATCAAAGCATTAACATGAACCAGGTTCTTGACGAAATTGAGAATGGCCAAAGTCGTGTCAATATCGTTATCATGGATGCCTGTCGTAATAATCCACTCACCGGAGAATTTAGGACCGCCAAACTCCGTGGACTCGCCGCGCCGACTGGTTCACCGAAAGATACCGTCATCGTTTACGCTACCGCCCCCGGAGATGTGGCTGCCGATGGCGCCAAGCGTAATGGTTTGTTTACCGAGGGACTCCTTAGTGCGTTCAAGGGACCTGACCTGAGCCTCGATGGCGTATTGACGACCGCCAGTATCGAGGTCGAGCGTATCAGTGAACGGAGTGGCAAAAAACAGACCCCCTACGTGAATGGTCCTCGGACTCTACAAAAGAGTTTCTGGTTCCGTCCACCAACGCCAGGGGCAGCCAATGCGCTTACCAAACCTATATTGCCACTACCCACGACTAGCCAGTATTCACTAGAGGATATCAAGAAACAGCAGGAGGCCCGTACCACCTGGAACAATTGGCAGAGGGACATGGAGCAATCTTACACGAAAGCGGAGGAGTTTCATGGTTCGCCAGATCTGCAGGTGGTCGCTTGGGAACGCTTTCTTGCCAATTATGCGCAAGATAACCCTTATAGTGAGGTAGATCAGCAATTAAGAAAGAAGGCGCAGGAACAATATCAGGAAGCACTCCACAAAAATGAACAAGAGAAACAGCGACAAAAACCAGTGGCGATAGAGAAACCTTCGCGTTCTACTGGTGTAAAAGCGATCAAGGAGCGCGAATTTAGCGGGATCCCCTTTGCCTGGATTCCCCCAGGTTGTTTCAAAATGGGATCGCCCGAATTGGAGAAAGATCGCGATGCTAAGGAAGGCCCAATTCATGAAGTCTGCCTGAACGGATTTTGGATGGGCAGATATGAGGTAACCCAAGGACAGTGGCAGAGTGTCATGGGCAATAACCCGGCCTCTTTCCAAAAGGGAAGTGCTTATCCTATTGAGAATGTGAGTTGGGAGGATATTCAGCTCTATCTTAGAACGATCAATGCCAAAGAGAATACCCGTTTCCGTCTACCGACGGAGGCCGAGTGGGAGTATGCAGCACGTGCGGGAACCAGCACCCCATTCTATTTTGGTACGACCCTGAATGCCGACACCCAAGCAAATTACAATGGGAATTATCCTTATGGCGAAGGCCCGCCGGGGCAGTATCGTAAGAGTACGATGCCGGTAGGGAGTTTTCCGCCAAATGCCTTTGGCCTGTATGACGTTCACGGGAATGTGTGGGAGTGGTTGGATGATTGGTATTGTGAGAAGTTTTATAGTTCGCTCCCGGCGAAACAACGCAATCCTGAATGCAAAGATAACGCTAGCGGTTTGCGCATTCTGCGTGGTGGTTCTTGGAACAATGACGCGCGCTTGTTACGTGTTGCTATTCGCATCGGTGACCCGCCGCAGCATCGCGTTTCTAATTACGGTTTCCGCTTGGTTCGTCTCCCCTGATGCCGACTGTTATGTATAACAGGTGTTGCGGCTTAGACGGATAGCTGACGACGTGCATAATGTGGTTCGTTCCTTATACCATATTCTACGCTGACTATTGCATAAAATAACCTCCCCCCATTACGGGGGGAGGGCAAGAAACACTGAGACGACGTGGAGTGTTTAGATTATCAAGAAGTCCGCACTCGTTAATGACAATCCTGTACTTAGGGTAGCAAACTGGATCGCTGCACCCGCCCCGTTGCCATCAGCATCGTAATACAGCGCACCCGTGGTACTGTTGTAGATTACGAAGTCATTCGCATCTGCCGCCGTAGTGACCCCTGCACCCGAATGGAATGAACCTGTTACCAATTGTCCGGTAGTCGTCAATGACCTGAAAATGGAGTTTTCCAATTGAATAGTGTCATTGGCTACGTTGTAGTCGGTGATGGTATCGCGACTTCCGGCAAGTGCCGTATTGAAACGGAAGATGTCGTTACCCAGGCCACCAGTTAATTTGTCGCTACCCATGCCGCCAATGAGTATGTCGTTACCGGCGCTACCGATTAGCGTATCATTGCCCGCGCCACCATCGAGAATATTATTACCGTTATTGCCGGTAATGGTGTTATTCAGCGCATTGCCCGTACCGTTAATATTCTTGGTACCGGTCAGGATCAGATTCTCGAGGTTCGCCCCCAGAGTACGCGTAACCGTTGAGTAGACGGTATCCACTTCCGAGGCCAGAGTGCTGGTTTCGATGGTGATGTCGCTAGCGTTATCGACAAAGTAGGTGTCTTGACCAGTTCCTCCTCGCATGGTATCGGCGCCACTTCTACCATCCAACACATTGTTATCATCATTCCCTGTCAGAGTATTGTTCCGCGCATTTCCGATGGCTCTGGTATTGCTGTGTCCCGTCAGCGTCAGATTCTCCAGATTGTCACCCAAGGTCCAGGTGATGCTGGAAAATACTGAATCGATACCTTCTCCGGCATTTTCTAGCAGCACATCGCCACTACTATTCACCCAATACTGATCATTCCCCAGACCACCTTCCAGGCGATCCTTACCTGCACCACCAAAGAGTATATCGTTACCGGCAAGGCCCCGTAGCGTATTTGCCCCATCATTACCGAGCAGTAGATTAGCTTGGGCGTTACCCGAACCATTAATATTGGCAGTACCGATAAGCTCCAGATTCTCGATATTGCTGGGCAATGTGAAGCTCACACTGCTTTGTACAGTATCCACACCACCCGCCTTGGCTTCCACAATGCTGTTGCTTATACCATTAACGATGTAGAGATCATCTCCGTTACTACCATTCAAGGTATCGCTACCCGTATTAAACGACAGCGACGGCCTGATAGTTGCGGCATCGAGTGCCGAGGCGGTATTGGTCGGGCCGGCGGCAACATGATTATTCCCGTGATTGGAGGATTGCGGGGCGGTCAATCCTTCAATACCAAAGGTACCCGTGAGTCTTACGTGAGAATGGTCCTGCGCGCCTGCGACATGAATGGCGTGATAGGCGTGACCATCAAGGGCGTCGAAATTGGTAATCTGATCCGCCGATACCGTGACCTTATTACCATAAGCCATTTGCAAGTTATCAAAGTTGGTGAGCACGGCCTGGCTAATATCGAATACCTGGTTATCCTCCCCGAGATATAGCGTGTTGTTCCCTCCCGCACCATCGAGATTATCGGCTTGGCCATTGATATTGGCTGCATCGGTGACCAAGAACGTGTCATCACTATCGGAACCCACCACGGTATCAAGGGCAGTAGAGCCAATAGCAATATTGACAAACCCCGTCACATTGATATGACTAATATCGACCGGGCCATTAATCTGCACCACGCTGTAATAGCTGCCATCAATGGTAGTCAGTGCATCAATCTGGTCTGGGGTAAGGATCGCGGTAGCGCCATAGGCCAACTGCACCGTTTCTATACCGACGAGGTCTACATTCGAGAGGTCATAGCTAGTCATCGACCCGGCAAGATACAAGGTATCGTTACCTGCGCCCCCATCGATAAAATCGGCCTGTCCATCAATATTGCTATTGGTGGAGAAGACAAAGGTGTTATCGTCCGTTGAACCAATTATGCTATCGGTACCCGTCGAACCTGCGGCAATACTCACCAGATTGTTTACGGTCGTGGCGCTGAGATCGACCGAGCCATCAATATTCAGCGTACTGTAATAGCTCCCATTGACGGTATGAATGTTTGCCAATTGTTCGGCGGAAATTATAATGGTACTGGCAAATCCTACCTCCAGGGTCTCAATACTGGTCAGATTGGCTTGGGTGATGTTATACAGTTTTGACTGACCGAGCAACGCCAGGGTGTCGGTACCGTTGCCACCGTTAATGTTGTCGTTCTGGTTGTTGATATTAGCGCCGCTCATAAAGGTGAAGGTGTTATCACCCGCTGAGCCCATAATCGTATCGCTACTTGGTGAACCGGCCGCGATACTGATCAAATTGTTGACCGCAATAGCACTGAAATCAGCAGAACCATCGATATTCAAGGTACTGTAATAGTTTCCGCTGATGGTTTGGAGACCAGACAATTGCCCAGCGTCAAGGGTAACGTCGCTGTCATATCCCACATTCAGGGTTTCGATGCTGGTCAGGTTGGCTTGAGTAATATCGTAGTGCTCTGACTGTCCGATCAATGCCAGCGTATCCGTACCGTTACCGCCGTTGATGTTGTCGGCTTGACGGTTGATATTGGCGCCATTCATGAAGGTGAAGGTGTTATCATCTGCCGAACCAATTATGGTATCCACGCCTTTCGAGCCAGCTTCAATGCTCACCAAGCTATTAATCGTCGTATCGCTGAAATCAACCGAACCATCGATGTTCAAGGTACTGTAATAGCTCCCATTGATGGTTTGGATACCAGCCAACTGCCCGGCGTCGAGGGTAACGTTGCTGTCATATCCCACATTCAGGGTTTCGATGCTGGTCAGGTTGGCTTGGGTAATATCGTAGTGTATCGACTGTCCAATAAACGCCAAGGTATCGATACCGTTACCACCGTTGATTGTGTCAGCCTGATGGTTGATATTGGAACCGTCCATAAAGGTAAAGGTGTTATCGTCACCAGAACCCACCAAGCTATCAACACCGGTCGAACCAGCCTCAATACTGATTAAGCTATTCAGTGCCATATCACTAAAGTTAACGGAACCGTCAATTTTTAGAGTGCTGAAATAGCTCCCATTGATTGTTTTGAGACCAGCTAATTGATCTGTGACCAGGGTAACGTCGCTGCCATATCCCACGTTCAGGGCTTCAATGCTGATAAGGTTGGCCTGGGTAATATCGTAGTGCTCTGACTGTTTGGTTAATGCCAACGTATCCGTACCATTGCCACCGTCGATCGTATCGGTTTGCTGGTTGATATTGGAACTATCCATGAAAGTGAAGGTATTATCATCACCGGAACCTACTAAGGTATCAATCCCGTTCGAACCGGCTTCAATACTGATTAGGTTATTCAGTGTCATACCGCTCAAATCAACGGAACCGTTAATCTTCAGAGTACTGAAATAGCTCCCGTTAATAGCATGAATACCGACCAATTGCCCGGCTGCCAGGGTAACGTCGCTGTCATATCCCACATTCAGGGCCTCAATACTGGTCAGGTTGGCGTGGACAATATCATAGTGCTCTGACTCTCCAATGAACGCCAACGTATCCGTACCGTTGCCACCATCGATCGTATCGGTTTGCTGGTTGATATTGGAACCATCCATGAAAGTGAAAGTATTATCGTCACCAGAACCCACCAAGGTATCAATTCCGATCGAACCAGCTTCAATACTAATCAGGTTATTCAGTGCCACGCCGCTAAAGTCAACGGAACCATCAATCTTCAGAGTACTGAAATAGCTTCCGTTGATAGCATGAATGCCAGTCAATTGCCCAGCGGCCAGAGTAACGTTGCTATCATATCCCACGTTCAAGGTTTCGATGCTGGTCAAATTGGCGTTAGTAATATCGTATTGTTGTACCTGCCCGGTTAATGCCAAGGTGTCCGTACCGTTGCCACCATCGATTGTGTCGGTTTGATGGTTGATATTGGCACCATCCATAAAGGTGAAGGTATTATCGTCACTAGAACCCACCAGGGTATCAATACCGACCGAGCCAGCCTCAATACTTATCAGATTATTAAGCGCGATACCGCTGAAATCCACAGAACCATTAATCTTCAGGGTGCTGTAATAGCTCCCAGTGATGGTTTGGAGACCGGTCAATTGCCCGGCGTCAAGGGCAACATCACTGTCATATCCCACATTCAGGGTTTCGATGCTGGTCAGGTTGGCTTGAGTAATGTCGTAGTGTTGTGACTGTCCGGTTAATGCCAAAGTGTCCGTGCCGTTACCACCGTCAATCGTGTCGGTTTGCTGGTTGATATTGTTACCGTGCAAAAAGAGGAAGGTATTATCGTCGGCGGAACCAATGATAGTATCGACGTTGGATGAACCAGCCGCGATACTTACTAGGCTGGAGACAGTCTTACTACTCAAATCGATGGAACCATTAATTGTCAAAACACTGTAATAATCGCCATTGACAGTCGCGATACCCGCCAATTGAGCAGCGGAGAGCAGGGCGCTATTGTCGTAGCCCAGTTGCAAGACTTCTACGCCGGTGATGGTGGCCTGGGTTAGATCAAAGGAATTTGACGTTCCTGATCCTGCCAGAGTAAGGGTATCGGTCCCACTATTACCGTCGATACTGTCAGCCTGACTGTTAATGCTTGCGGGATCATCGTAAATGATCGTGTCATTGCCGCTACCACCCACAAGAAGGTCAATATTTGCAGTTCCATTGAGTGTAAGATTAGCCATGATTGTTCTCCGGTTGATTGTAGTTCAGCAGGTTTCTACTGTGATAAATGATTACGTGTCTAAAACGGGAACAATTGCTTAGACGACGCGAATGATGTGGATACGGTTATGGATAGGAGTTCTTTATACGGCGGGAAAAGCTATAGCCAGGACTATCATCCCCGTAACAAACATTGTCAAGTAATTAGCTGCAACAGTTAATAACGATGCCAATTTGTGGAAAATTCCTTGCAAACGACGGTGATCCGATCCTATGCAGCATGGGTTGGGTTGCGGTACCCCGCCACCCAACTTACCAAGAGGTAGTCTTTTATTGTTGAACTTTGGACAAGGTTGGTGATATCTGCCGCAGGGTATCAGAAGCGAGACTTGCGGGAACAATTACTCGGGGGTTGACGCGATCAGTGCTGTAGCTCAAAAACCTGAGTAATTACCACTAGGCATGGCATTGATTTCTCGAATAAATTATTAATCAATAGAAATCATACCGATGTGGCCCTCCTCTCCATGTGCCACAAAATAATAGGGATAACTGCGTTGTCCAAAGACCAAAGACTTGGGTCTCAGGCGATAAACGACAACGGGGGGCGAACCTTTCGATCCGCCCCCCGCTTTGCTTCATCTAGCCACAAGATTCAATCACGAATCAGGCATTCTGTTCACTAGGTACCAAATTCGAGTCCTTCGAACTACTGCTACCGCGTAGGAAATCCCATCCTGGAATGGCGGAGGCAGTTGCGGTGATCAAAGCAGCCAAGTAGGGCACCGCCTGAACCATCAGTACGCCAGCCCACAGCTCCGCTTCCTGCACCTCATTCCCGTAGCTCACTACTACAGAGATAGCCGCCACGAGCAGGGCAGCCAGCATCATTGACTCCTCGCGGGCCATCTTCAGCCCTTGGAGCATCGCGGCCTGATTTTCCATCTTGGGGGTACGGTGGAAGGGCAGATTCTTGGTAAACAACCCCGCCACCATGGCTCGCGCAATACTGTGGGTCAGACTCATACCAGCAATGGCCGCCCCGATGCGTTCTCCCCAACCGCAGGGTACCCGAACCGCATAGAGCCAAAAGCTGTGTAACAACTTAAATCCAAACAAGGCAATGGTCGGAAGGAGAAATACCGTCAAGGGAAAGCCTGCCTTATTCGGTATCGCCAACAATGCGAAGGACCATACTAGTGCCGCTAACGAAAACAGCAGGTGGAGCGCATCTGCAAACCAAGGCATCCAGCCAGTGACAAAGTGGAACTTCTGCCCCGCCGAGAGCGGCCCCCGTCCTGGGAGCAGATTGCGCCAGTGACCTTTGAGGATCTGCATCGCTCCATAGGCCCAACGATAGCGCTGACGCTTGTAACCAGAGAAAGAATCAGGGGAAAGACCCTTACCGAAGGCGTGATCCATATAGATCGATTCATAACCTGCTTCGAACAGCCGCAGCCCCAATTCCGAATCCTCGCAGATGCACCACTCGCTCCAGCGACCAACCTCAATGAGTGCTGATTTGCGGATGAGGGTCATGGTGCCGTGTTGGATGATAGCATTGCGCTCATTGCGTTGGACCATGCCAATCTTAAAGAAGCCCATGTACTCCCAGTTGATCATGCTCTTGAACGGGGAGTTAGGGCCATCACGGTGATCCTGAGGAGACTGGACAAAGCCAATCTTGGCATTCTCGAAATAGGGCAACGTCGCCCGCAGCCAATTGGGTTCGACCACATAATCAGAATCGACCAACCCAATCACCGTTGCCGCCGGATCGGTAACCTTTAGCGCGAAGTTCAACGCACCCGCCTTGTAGCCCTTGATCTTGCCAAGGGTAAAGAACCGAAAGCGTGGCCCGAGTAATTCGCAATGGACCTTAACCGGTAGCCACACAGCCTCATTGGCAGTATTGTTATCGATGACCAAAACTTCGTAGTCAGGATAATCGAGACGTGCCAGACTATTCAGGGTTTCGATTACCATCGCTGGGGGCTCGTTGCAGATCGCCAGGTGCAGCGAAACCTTGGGCAACGGATGGTCACGGGGCGGGTCCAGAGGCTTGAATACCCGACGCAGGCGACCAAAGAGCATCTCACTCATCTCAAAACCGTTAATCAACACTACCGCTAGTAGGGCCAACTGGGCAGGCAACATTACCGCCCACATGAAAGTCTCCCAGCCTCCCAGGTACCACAACAGCGGCGCGGAGGCACTCCACACCATGAGCGAGGCGCAACCCTGGATGACCAGGGCATAGAACAGCCGCCCTTCGGTACGAATGTGCTTAAACCGCACGACGAACCAGATCATCGGCAATAGGGCCAGAACCACCGCAAACAGCGCCTGCAACTTCCAGAGAGGGTTGTCGTCAACCACGCCGGTGAAGGCAAACTTAGGCTGGCGATGGACATCAAACAGACCCCAGTAGCGGCCTACATAACCTTCAATCTCTCGCTTCCAGGGCTGATCAAAAGCTTCCATGACGAAGTAGTCGAGCCCCTCACGGGTTGCGATATTCAGGAATTGACGTACAAACCGCGCTTGATTGATCGGGCTGGCCTCTGCCACACCCTTATGCTCCCCACCCGACGGCCAACCCACTTCACCCAGCATTACATGCTTGTTGGGATAGAGGGCCTGAACCCGGTGCAATTGTTCTACCACCCAGTTTGCCGCATCCTTGGCAGGAACCTTTTCCCAGTAGGGTAGGACGTGGATGGCGATGTAATCGACCTCAGCGGCCAATTCCGGGTGCTTGATCCAGACGTGCCAGGGTTCAGCGGTACTCACCGGGACATCGGTCAGGGCACGTACCCGACGCAGATAGCGGATAAGCTGATCAGCCGTCAGGTCGCCGCGCAGGATCGACTCGTTGCCGACGATAACGCGCTCAATGTTGGGATAGGTCCGAACATTGTGGATGAGGTTTTGGACCTCCTTTTCGTTGCGCTCAGTACGTTGGTCCAACCACGCCCCTGCGGTAACCCGCAGCCCATACTGGGCGGCAATCCGTGGCACGTCTTCGACGCCATCAGTGGAGGTGTAGGTGCGTATCCGATCCACCTTTCCCGCGAGCAGTTTGAGGTCTCCAGCCACGATGGCGGGGTCAGGATGGTCACCATGCACAGGGCTCTGATCGGCCCCATAGGGGCTGAAGGAAACGCCTTTGATTATGCCCGACCAGGAAACGACAGCCTCAGAATGATTGAAGGTGGCCCATAGACCTAGATTAAGGAAGGCAACCACAACCACAATGGGCAAAGCCCCCCCCCCTCCGCAGCTGGAGGCGAGATAGGCGAAAAAATCTTAGGATGAAACTCGACATAGGAAGGTTCTTCCTGCTTTAGTGTGGTAGACCGAGGCGGGGATGGCCTAGGTCAAGGGTTCTTTAAGTGTGATGCATAGAAACGATCGCGCGAACCAACCCCCTAGAAGATAACTTCATATAGACAACTGTGCGATGATTTCGCAAGAGTTTCTTACAAACTGGTAAATCTAGGGTGGGATTCAGCTCATGCGGTTCCCTGCATTCAAGACTCGTGCCACTTACCATATCTCTCGTAGAAATAATAAGTTGAATAAATTCATAGTATTTTTGTGAACTATAAAGCCCCACTACTGTCGCTACCCAACGACAGCTTCTTCAGTAAAAAGGAACAACACACTGATGTGGCTGGGATAGACGGTTGTCGTCAAACAGCGACAACGATAATCGCGATAACTTCCTTGACTTTTCAATCTTCTACCATTTCATTCCCCGCCTCTCTAGGCGTGTTTTACCTCAACAAGTTACACACTGTGCCGTTGGATGTGAAAGCCGCATAATGTCGAAGCGTATCCAATACAAAAGACGAGAGAAATACACAACTTGCCCTATTTTGGGTACCAGAAAACCGGTAGTTTCCGTACGTTGGCACGACTAACGCAGACATCCTTCGTTTTCGGTCGACATCCGACGGAAGCCAATCACGATCCAACGAAAGGTCTTAGGTATCATGAAAATTGCGATGGCAGGTTTAGGGCGAATGGGCGGTAACATGGCCCGGCGCCTACTGCGGGGTGGGATCGAGGTGGTGGGTTATAACCGTACCCTCCAGGTAAGCACGGATTTAGCGCAGGAAAGCGGGCTCCTACCCGTAACCACCTTGGCTGAGGCAGTGAGCCAACTCCCCTCTCCCCGAGTGATTTGGTTGATGCTGCCGGCCGGTGACCCCACCGAGCAGGCCATCCACACCCTACTGCCGCTCCTTACTCCGGGTGACGTGGTCGTCGATGGGGGAAACACCTGGTACAAAGACAGTGAGCGACGTGGTGCTTGGCTGGCAGGGCATGGCCTGGGCTTTGTCGATGCTGGTACTTCGGGGGGAATATGGGGGCTGAACAATGGCTATTGCCTGATGGTCGGCGGACGCGCTCAGGACGTGGCCGTAATTGAACCACTCCTCAAGGTCCTAGCCCCTGCCCCGGATCGGGGCTGGGCACACGTCGGGCCGGTAGGGGCCGGGCACTTCGTCAAAATGGTCCACAACGGTATCGAATACGGGATTATGCAATCCTTTGCCGAGGGTCTTACCCTACTCCAAGGTAAAACCGCCTTCGATCTAGACCTCGCCCAAGTGACTGAGCTATGGCGGCATGGCTCAGTCGTGCGGTCCTGGTTGCTAGACCTGACCGCCGCTGTCCTGGCCGAGAATCAAAGTCTTGCAGGGGTAGCACCGATAGTGGCAGATTCAGGCGAGGGACGCTGGACGGTAATGGAATCGGTAGAGCAGGGAGTAGCTGCTCCGGTATTGGCCTTGGCCCTGCAGATGCGCTTTGCCAGTCGCGATACTGAAGGCTACGGCAATCGCCTACTCGCAATGATGCGTAATGCCTTCGGTGGTCATGGCATAAAGAGCGAGGCAGGACCCGTCCCATAAGAATTAAAATTATCGATCTCTCCGTCCTTTACCATAGTTCTTGTCCTCTGAATTAGAACACCATCTCCGCAAATATCCATGCCAGAATCTCTCGTTGAACCTTGCACTCTTATCATCTTCGGTGCTACTGGCAACCTCGCCAACAATAAACTCCTCCCTGCCCTCTATCGTTTGGAGGCAGCTGGGCGATTACCGACGCAATTGGCCGTGGTCGGTCTCGGGCGACGCGCACTGAATGATGAACAATGGCGGACTCAGGTAACGAAATTACTCTCGGAACGCATCGGCCAAGAACTGAATGAGGCGATATTGGTACGCTTTACCTCGCGCCTACGATTCTTCCGTGGAGATCTAGCGGTCCCCGTCGATTATCAAAATCTGCGGCAATTCCTGGATAACGACCCAACGCTCCCGGAGAATCTAATTTTTTACATGGCCATCCGGCCAGCAGAATTCGGCGAGGTGAGCATGCACCTCGCCGAGGTAGGACTCAATCGAGAAGAAGATCGTTGGGTACGCCTCGTAGTAGAAAAACCTTTCGGCTACGACCTGGAAAGTGCCCAGATGCTGGAAGCGCGCCTGCATCACTACTTCGAGGAAGGACAGATCTACCGTATCGATCACTATCTTGGAAAGGGAACCGTCCAAAATGTCTTGGTGTTCCGTTTCGCCAATCTGATGATGGAACCTCTCTGGAATCGCAATTATATCGATCACGTCCAGATCACCCACGCCGAAACTCAGGGCATTGCACAACGCGCCGATTACTTTGAAGGAGCCGGGGCGTTGCGCGATATGATCCAAAGTCACCTCCTCCAACTCCTCACCTTAGTCGCTATGGAACCCCCGGCCAATATGGATGCCGAATCACTACGCGACGAAAAAGTAAAGGTGCTCAAATCAATCCGCCCAATCCCACAGAGCGCGGTTCATGCCCAAGCGTTTCGTGCCCAATACACCCGTGGGGTGGTGAATGGAGAAAAGGTAGCCGGCTATCTTGATGAGAAAGGCGTCGTCACCGGTAGTACCACCGAGACCTATGCGGCCCTACGCCTGTATATTGACAACTGGCGCTGGCGCAACGTCCCCTTCTACATTCGTACAGGAAAGCGGATGGGGAGCAGTCTCTCGACAATTGCTATTCGTTTACGCCATCCGCCCCAATTGCTATTTCGCGACACCCCCATCGAACGACTGCGACCCAATTGGATTATCTTGGGTATCCAACCTACCGAGTGCCTACGACTCGAGATTCAGGTCAAGCTACCAGGGTTAGAGATGCGCACCCGCACTACCACCTTGGATGCCAGTTACCGCTACGCCCACGAACCCTCTCTGGATGCCTATGAGACCCTGCTGCTAGATGTATTAGGCGGAGACCGTTCCTTGTTCCTACGTTACGATGAGGTGCGCTGGGCGTGGCGGGTAGTTGACCCAATCCTCAAGGTTTGGTCGATGGAGCGGGAATTTATCAATACCTACTCCGCAGGCTCCATGGGTCCCTCAGATGCCAACCGGCTTTTCGAGAGAGATGACCAAACTTGGCGGGACAGTCTTTCCTCCGAGGAGGAAAATTGAACAATGACTACTATCTGATCGTCTATACCTCTTATCAAGGGGAGAGGCTGCGCAATAGTCATTTCTCCGAAAAATTTGCTGTTCATCAACTAATACTTTAGGATTTGATATGTCTCGTCTCATTTTGGTCCACGGCGACAAAGGCGGCGTCGGTAAAAGCACACTAGCGCGTGCTACGCTTGATTATCTCTACCGAAGGAGGCGCGTTCCCATTGTTTATGACGCCGACAATTGCAACGGTCAAATCTATCGCTTCTACAAAGATATCTTTCCGGTTAAGCAACTGAATATCGACCTGCGCGGTTCCTTTGATGAGGTTCTCGACAAAATAGCCGCAAATAAGAAGGCATCAAGTCAGACCAATGTGTTTGTGGATCTACCCGCACAGGCCGGTAATAGCATTGATGCTGCATTATCGGAACTACGATTGGTAGAGGCACTGGACAGTATCCATGCCCGGGCCACCTTGTTATTTGTTATTGGACGCACAAAGGACTCGGTCAACGCCATCCAAATAGCATTTGACCTATTCGGGGAAATTGCCGATCTCGTGGTAGTCAAGAATGAATTCTTTGGCGAGGCAGACCGTTTTATCATTTACGATGCCTCGCCAACTCATCAGAATATCGTTAAGAGTGGCGCCAAGGAGTTACTCATACCTGCGCTGTGGGGAGACACCTATAGCATTGTCGATCGACTCAGCCTTCCGTTTTTTCGGGTTGCCGAATCCAACCTGCAACTATCGGTCAAGGCACGAATAAGTGCCTGGCTAAATAAATTCGACGCGCAGTTTGAAAAGATTGATTCCTGGCTGTAGACATAACGGGCTATCCACCTCACCCACGACACTTGTTCTTACACATCGTTTCCATGCCCCCCTGCAGGGAAAACGGAAAGGCCCCTCTCCCTCTGGGAAAGGGGTTGGGGTAAGGACAGACACCTGTCGATCTGTCGGTATCTCACCCTCGCCCCCTCTCCTGGGGGGAAAGGAGAGAAATGCGTGCTAGGTAACCACTTGGCTTAAACATACAGTAGACAGACTCATGACCGCAATAACAGAGACTTTCATTGAATTATTTAAACGCCAACCCAATGAGACCGACAAGATTCGACTGATGTCGGTACAGAAAGCACTCCGCTTGCCTGATGATGACCCACTGTGGACGATTCTGATCGCTCTTGACTACTATCAAAAGCTCTACGAGGAGGCCCCCGCTAAGATTCTAGAGGCCACCCAGATCGCCACACGCACCTCCATTACTGCGGCCGAAGCAGCAACCACCGAGAAACTGGTCAATGGCGCGTTAGCCATTGCCAATGAGCGCGTGGAACGGGTTCGTGCCTCGCAGTGGCCATTGGTAATTGTGTCGGTGCTCCTCTCGATTGCACTCATCGGATTCGGGGTTAGTTTCTGGTTTTCTGCCAAACAGTTTCAGACCCAGAAAGTGGAGATAACGGCAGATTATGAAAGTAAACTCGCCACTGCTAACGAACGATTCAATAACAAACTACGCGCTGCTAAAGAACAGTACGACACTACCCTAATGACTCGCGTCCATGAGGCAGAGTCTATCTCCGTCCGTCAGGTTGCAAATGATATGGGGATGCTTAATTGGGCCAATCAATATCGCGATCTTTATAAAGATAAAAATTTTCAGGGTCGGATTGACTTTGCCACGCAGAACCAGATCTTGATCGATGCACTCCGGTCACTCAATGCAGAACAGCGTGAGAATTTGATCCAAATCATTGGTAAAGCAGATCGTTGGCGTGAGATCCGTTCCTCAACCAAACTCCCATGGCCGTGTTTCGGTGTAATCAACCCTAATGATCGTGACAACCGGAATACCACGATCTGCAAGGTTGGGCTCGAAGGAGATATCGCTCCCCCTACTCGTATCGCCTCCTCCCAGCACCCCAAAAAACCTCCCCACCCACCGCGACCACCATTACGATTACAACCCCAAGCACAATAGTATGTCACGACTCCTCAATGGGGAAATGAACGACGCTCGCCTCAAACCAAAAAATCGGAAACCGATGAAATCATGGCATACGAAGGTAGCGATCCATTATCTGACACCAAGTGGAATCAAACCCTGAACGATCTTGAAGAACTTTCCCAACGCGTTGGTCAATCATTGGCAATACGCCAATTTTTCCTCGCTACGGCGGAGTCTTGTACTGGCGGTGGTGTTGGACAGGCCATCACGGCCATTCCCGGCAGCTCCACTTGGTACGAACGCGGTTTTATTACTTACAGCAACCTTGCCAAAGAAGAATTACTAGGAGTTTTACCCACAACCTTAGCTACTTTTGGTGCGGTAAGCGAGACGACCGCCCTAGAAATGGCAAAAGGGGCGCTGATCCGTAGTCATGCCCATATTGCCCTGGCAGTAACTGGAATTGCTGGACCAGGTGGCGCTACCCCAGGAAAACCAGTCGGCACTGTCTGTTTCGCTTGGGTACGCCATGACGGCCTTATGCAAGCAGTTACCCATTATTTAAGCGGTGATCGTACCGCAGTACGTTATCAATCCGTGGTGGTAGCCTTAGAAGGGATTCTAGAAATACTCCAGAAATCACTAGCATCTAATGAATAACTTAGCTTGCCACCTATTCATCCGTCAGGTCGTTCTCCAGCAAAGATTACCGGAACCAAGAACACAAGGACGTGAACTGAGTATGTATAAGACAGAAATCTCCTAGGAACTGGTTAGTAATCGGTGGAATGTGGCCCTGTGAAAATACACATGATAGATGCACCTGCAAAGCAAAAAATATTAATTGTCGATGATGCCCCCAACAATATTCGGATGCTGATCGAAATGTTTGCCTCCGATTATGAGATTGCGGTTGCTACTGACGGAGAGGAGGCCTTGCAGGCAACAGTGGCGTATCAACCGGATTTAATCCTCCTGGATGTTGAAATGCCCAAATTGGACGGTTACGAAGTATGCGTTCAACTGAAGGCTAATCCGCACACACGATCAATACCGATCATTTTCCTGACAGGCCGAAACAACAAATTGGACGAAGCCAAAGGATTGCGGCTCGGGGCCAGCGATTATATTACCAAGCCATTTTGTGCTGAGGTCGCAATCGCCAGGGTAAAAAATCATCTGGCACTGAAACAACATCAGGATGCCACGGAACGAATGATGATTGCCTTGCAAGAGGCTAGAGAATCAGCAGAGCAGGCGAGTCGTTCCAAAGGCGAATTCCTTTCCAACATGAGCCATGATATTCGCACTCCCATGAACGCCATCATTGGGTTTGCAGATTTGGCGCTGAGGACGGAGGTGTCCCCAAAACTGCACGATTATCTCATCAAGATCGCTCGCTCATCCCAATCCCTGTTACGCATTGTTAATGATATTCTTGACTTTTCCAAAATAGAGGCCGGCAAACTGGAATTGGAGATGTCGGAGTTTCTTTTGAGAGAGGTTTTTGAGCACCTGACCGATATGTTTCGGGAGAAAGCCACCGAGAAACACATTGATCTGATCCTAAACATCTCCGAGGAATGCCGGTATGAATTATGCGGTGATTCGCTACGTCTTGAACAGGTTCTAATGAATCTGATTAGCAATGCCCTCAAATTCACGGAAGAAGGAGAGATCGAGGTGCGGGTGAAAACCATCCAAAAATCCGTCCATCAGATCGCCCTGGAATTTTCTGTGCGAGATACAGGTATTGGCATGGCAGAGGAATTTGCAGATAAACTCTTCCTGCCCTTTACTCAAGCGGATACCTCAGTCACCCGCAAATTTGGAGGAACGGGCTTGGGGCTCTCCATTAGCAAAAAGCTGGTTGAGATAATGGGAGGCAACATCTGGATGAATTCTGAAGTAGGCCATGGCAGTGCGTTCTATTTCACTGTTACCTTTCAACGCAAATCGGGTACTGAGATCGAGGACATGATCACCCCGGAGGATATGGAACACCTCAAGATATTAGTCGTGGATGACAATGACGCCGTCCGCAACGCCGCGCAAGAAATGTTGGAGACTTTCAATTTCTCAGTCAGCACAGTGGGCTCTGGAGCGGAGGCCATCCAGGTAGTTCAGCAAGGTATTGCCAAGGGAAGCCCCTATCAATTGGTCTTGATGGACTGGCTCATGCCCGGCCTGGATGGTCTCCAAACCCTTCAACAATTTAAGGACACCATCTCGCCGGAATTATTCCCAAAAACACTCCTGCTGATTCCTTACGACCGCGAGGAAAAGTTACGATCGGTGGGAGACACCGTGGGGGTCAATGCCTATATTCCTAAACCGCTCAATTGCTCGATCCTGTTTGATACGATTATGGAAGTCTTCGGTCGTAAGGTTGATAAGGTCTTTCGTAGGGGGAGGAAAAAGGATATTGTCAATACCCGAAAAATCATGGAGCGGATTGGTGGTGCTCGTGTATTACTGGTTGAGGACAACACCATCAACCAACAAGTGGCCCGAGAGATTTTGGAGGAGGTAGGGTTGATCGTGGAAATAGCCAATAATGGTTTGGAAGCAATTATTAGAGTCGCAGAATCAGCGTATGACATCGTACTCATGGATATTCAAATGCCAGAAATGGATGGTTACCAGGCCTCACGCCATATTCGGGGCGATGCTAAATTCGAAAAACTGCCCATTGTGGCCATGACAGCCCATGCCATGACCGGGGATCGTGAGAAGTGTTTACGCGCGGGGATGAATGACCACATATCTAAACCTATCGACAGAATACATCTTTATGGGGCATTGATGGAATGGATTCCCCTGCGCGAGGGGCTAGGTCTAACCACGCCTCTCAAGCACCACGAGAATGTCAACGGGGATAATCCAATTATTCCATGGACATTGCCAGGAATTGATATGAATGCCGCCATGACGCGCTTCAATGGCAATCTTCATTTATATCGCACACTATTATTAGAATTCTACCGTAATTATGCTGGCTCCCACCAACAGATGCAATTATTCTTAACGGGAAGAAGAAAAGACGATGTGATCTCCGCCGCCCATCTGGCACATACCATCAAAGGTGTAGCAGGAAATATTTCAGCAAAACGGCTATACGACGCCACATTGGCCCTGGAACAGGGAATAAAACATTCACGGGAAGCAGCATTCATGGCGCTCGATGTTTATGAAAAGGCATTGAATGAATTGCTGGCAGCCATCGCAACAATCAATCAGCGTGAAGATGCCTGGATGCTTGAGGAGGAAACTTTCGCAAATGCAGATATATCCCCGATGGATATGGAAAAGATCACCCCACTGATGAGAGAATTATATCAACGGATCCAACGAAAAGCATACAAGGTTAAGGAATCATTCGGTAATCTTAGACCCCACCTAACCCATGCCCCAACCCAGATGAGAGAAGAATTGAAACACCTAGAAGATCTAATTATGAAGTTTGACTTCAAAAATGCGCAACATTCACTGGCAATGATTGCAAAAACACTTAATGTTAACTTAGAGGCTGGCCGGCATGACTGAGAAACATTCTAAAATTCTCATTGTTGACGATGACCCCAATAACATTACCACCATGGCGGGGGTTCTGCCAGACGATTATCAGCTGATTGTGGCAACCAATGGACTGGAGGCCCTGGAAACAATATCTTCCGAACAGCCTGATCTAGTTCTCTTGGATGTGACCATGCCAGGAATGGATGGCTACGAGGTCTGCCGACAACTCAAGGAAAACCCGGTTACCTGCGAGATTCCCGTAATTTTTCTCACGGCACTGAACGAAGCAGAAGACGAGCAGAAAGGACTGGAATTGGGGGCGGTGGACTACATGATCAAACCGGTCAATCCGGCCATTCTCCGCACTCGGGTCAAAACTCACCTAGCCCTGTATTACCAGACTCAAACGCTGGAACAACAAACCAAAATCCTGGAACAACAGACACGAGCACTGGAACAGCAGACCCGAACCCTAGAACAACAAGTAGCCGAACGCACTACCGACCTGGTAGAAACGCGGCGGCAGATTATCCTCCGCCTAAGCCGCGCCGCTGAATATCGGGACAACGATACGGGCAATCATGTCATTCGCATGAGTCATTATGCTCGCTTAATTGCGCAAGCGGGGGGACAAGACGAAAAATTCGTCGAACTTCTGTACAACGCTGCCCCTATGCACGATGTCGGTAAGATTGGTATCCCAGACAATATTCTACTTAAACCCGGTAAGCTCGATTCCGCTGAGTGGACAACCATGTGCCAACACCCGGCTATCGGCGCCAAAATCATTGGACAACACCAGGACGATCTACTTCAGATGGCCTATGTCGTGGCCCTCGCGCACCATGAGAAATGGGATGGTAGCGGTTATCCTAATCAACTCAAGGGCGAAGAGATCCCTCTGGCCGCCCGCATTGTTGCCATCTCTGACGTTTTTGACGCCCTAACCTCGGATCGTCCGTATAAAAAGGCCTGGTCAATCGAGGATGCGGTACGTGTAATCGAGGAAGGGTCCGGCCAACATTTCGACCCCCACTGGATTCCGCCCTTTCGAGCCGCACTACCGGAGATCGTACGTATCAAAGAGGAATTTCATGAGTGACAACTTCGCAGTTGATTTAGAAATAGATTTGACATGACTAAGGCTGATAAATATCCAAAGATTCTCATCGTTGACGATGTTCCTAGCAATGTTACGACAGTGGCGGAGATTTTGTCGGACAATTACCAGCTGATCGTGGCAACCAATGGATGGGATGTCCTGGAGACCGCTGCCTCCGAACGACCTGATTTAATCCTGCTGAATGTGATTATGCCCGAGATGGATAGCTATACCGTTTGTAAGAAACTGAAGGCGGATAAGATCTGTGGGGGAATTCCGATTATTTTTGTGACTGCCAATACTGACCCGGAACATATTACTAGAGGTATTGAGGTGGGGGCTTTCTATTATCTTACAAAACCCATTGACTCTAAGATCCTTCTGGCAATCGTCAAATCCGCATTGATGGATACCAGCCATCCGTATTTCCCAAGAAATGATTTCTTTCGGCCTTGGGATGTGCTGGCCTTTATGGATGAAGGCATTTTCCGTATCAGGACACTGGAAGATGCATTACGCCTGAGCGGTATGTTATCGGAAATATGCCCTGAGCCAGAAAGGAGAGCTATCGGATTGCGGGAATTGATCGTTAACGCCCTCGAGCATGGTACTCTCGGAATTACCTACGAGGAAAAATCTCATCTCAATGAAACAGGTGAATGGGCGTTTGAAGTGGCCCGCCGCCTAGCTCTAGATGAACACCGGAATAAATATGTCACGGTCCGGTTTCAACGTAAAGATAACCAGATTCAGTTTCTGATTAAAGATGAAGGTGCCGGGTTCGATTGGCCATCCTATGTGGAATTTGATCCTCGGCACGTATTCGATTCCC
This sequence comes from Gammaproteobacteria bacterium, assembly GCA_963575655.1. Taxonomy (NCBI): domain Bacteria; kingdom Pseudomonadati; phylum Pseudomonadota; class Gammaproteobacteria; species Gammaproteobacteria bacterium. The sequence continues at coordinate 23,385 of CAUYTY010000203.1, forward strand.
ATGGGCGAGGCATTGCCCTTGCCAAAAAGATTGGGTTTGACTTTCTTGAATATCACGGTACCGGCAATGAAGTGTTGGCGGTAGTTTATACCACCCCTCACGTGGTGAGCGAGAAATGTCTCATCACGGAGGAGGAGACAACGCAGATTATCACGAGGTCATCGATCGAATAGGCGGCACCCGTCTCTTGTTGGTCGAGGATATGCCTATCAATCAGCAGGTGGCCTAGGAATTATTGGCTGGGGTGGGGATCCTCGTCGATCTAGCCAATAACGGGGCCGAGGCAGTACAAATGGTCATAGGAAGGCATTATGACGCCGTTTTGATGGATATTCAGATGCCGGTCATGGATGGATATGAGGCGACACAGGCCATCCGCCAGGATTCTCGTTTCGCGCGATTGCCCATTATTGCTATGACCGCTCACGCGATGGCCAGCGACCAGGAAAAGTCACTGGCGGTCGGGATGAATGGCCATATTGGCAAACCAATAGACATTATCGGAAACCTCACCCCCCGCCCCCCTCTCCTTAACAGGAGAGGGGGAGAATTATTCCGTTGTTATGCTTAACTCCTGAACGGAACAGGCAAAAAATCTCCCCCTCTCCTGTTAAGGAGAGGGGGCGGGGGGTGAGGTTTTGGGTTTCCGATAATGTCTAATAGACCCCGACCGATTGTTCTCGCTGTTGATGACTCATATCCCACCGGGCGACCGGGCGCCAGTCGATAGGGAATTATTGCTACGTAGGCAATCCCCCAAAAAAAGTGGAACGACAGAACGGAAGGAAGTTCCGGGTATTGATATGGAATCCGCTTTACAGCGAGTCATGGGTAATCGGGCATTGCTCGGAAAATTATTGTTCGACTTCCGTCGGGATTATGGAAACGCCACTCAGGAGGTGCGAACATTTCTTGCCCAAGGCGAGTTGGAACGTGGCAGGTGTTTGGTTCATCAGATCAAAGGGGTGGCCAGCAATATGGGCGAACGTGCTCTACACGAGGCGGCGCGTACCTTGGAGCAAGCCATCAAACAGGGTAGGGAAAGCGATTGGCCTGCCTTGACGGATACCTTCGAAGCGGCAATGCGAGAAATCCTAACCACTATCTCTACTCTACAACTAATATTCAGTGAAGCGACAACGGTTCAAGAGCGTTGTGAGGACCATGCTATCTTGAATGCTTCGGATTGGGAGACTCTGAAATTCTCTTTAATAGAACTAGCCAATCATCTGACACGTTTCAGTGTAGGTTCAATGGCCACTTTTAATGCTATCAGACCCCAGCTCCTACAGACTGGATTACGCTCGGAAGTTGAACAGATGATGGAACAAATGAATCAATTCAAATTCAAGGAGGCACGCACCTCTCTGGAGGAGATTGCTAAACTGGAAATTTTCCTATGAATATTCTTGCTATCTCTTCGATTTCCTTGATTTTTACCTTAGTCGCCTCAGTAGGCGCAGTGGAAATTGACGATTTATCTCTTGAAGATCTGGTTAATACCAAAATTACCACCGCGTCCAAATTCAGTCAGCGTGTCTCCGAAGCGCCTTCCAGTGCTACGGTAATTCATGGCGAGGAAATCCGGGCCCATGGTTGGCGTAATCTAGGAGAAGTCCTGGTCAGTGTGCCTGGTTTTGAGATTAGCACCGCCACCGATTACCGCTATCTGGGGGTGCGCGGTTTCAGTCAATCGGGTGATTACAACAGTCGTATTCTCCTACTCATCGATGGCATTCCCACCAACGATGGTATCTTCGACCAGGCCTTGATTGGACCGGAATTCCCGCTTGATACAAACCTAATCGATCGCATCGAGGTGGTGCCAGGTCCTGGATCGGCACTCTACGGTGGCAACGCCTATCTTGCCGTGGTTAATGTTATTACCCGACAGAGCGCCAGCATTGGTCGTTCCGTAACATTAGGAGTCGGCAGCGCTGGTCTCTTGGAAGGACGAATTAGCACCGGTGGCATAGATGCAACCGGCCGACATTGGTTGATTTCGGCGTCGAGCGAGCACGCGCATGGTGAGGATAGGTATTTCCCGCAATGGCAAGGCATTGGCGGCAGCGATGGTTGGGCACACGATATGGATAGCGAAAGTTTACGTAAAGTATTCCTACGTTACGGCGCTGAAAATTGGAGTTTGCAGTTGCTGTATGGCCACAGCCAAAAAGATGCTGCGGGTGCAATGTTTGGTACTGACTTTTCCGCTCCCGTGAGTAATCTGGACACCACGACACAGATTGGCCTACGCATCCAGCGCCCGCTTAGCAATATCTGGACGCTTGAAGGGCAGGCCTATTTAGGTGAATATCGTTGGGAAGGTAGCTATGGCTACAGTGGCGTATGGGAATTTGATAGGGCTCACTCCGGTTGGCTGGGTGCGAATGTACAACTTACCGGGAAGCCTTGGGAAAACCAGACCTGGGTGATGGGTGCCGGCACTCGTAACGATTACAGACAAGATCAGCAAAATATCGGCGGACTCATCACCAGCGATCGTCGTATCGTGAGCCTATATGCACAGGACGATATTAGCGTCAGTGATATTTTTACGCTAAATCTTGGTGGACGTTACGATTATACGTTCGACAGTAGCCAATTCAACCCGCGCGGGGCGTTATTGGTCAATCTGCCGGCGGCGATGGTATTAAAATTGATGTTGGGGAAGGCATTCCGTCCGCCCAATGCCTATGAAACCAATTATAGCTATCCAGGCAGTACTTTGGCGGGAGGTAATCTGAAACCAGAACGCGTAGCCACCGATGAGATTGTGTTGGAACAGGTCATCGGTACCCATGGGCGTTGGACAGCCTCGCTCTATCGCAACCGTTTTAGTGATTTACTCAAGACAATTACCGATTACAACACAACGATACAGCAAGTACAGACCAGTGGTGGTGCCTATACCAAAGGGTTGGAGTTAAATGCGTACTATCGTTTTAATAGTGGGCTCGATCTACGTGGCAGCCTGTCTTGGCAACGCAGTAAAGATGAAGCTCTCACCGACAAACCACTGTTCAATAGCCCGCGGCAGCTTGCTAAATTCCTTGCCATTGTTCCCATCGGTGGCTACGAATTGGGTTGGGAGACTTATTACATCGGGTCGCACAATGATGTTTTCGAAAATCAGGTGGGGGGGCAAACAGTCAGTCATGCTGCCCTTTCGGGTCGCTTCAACCGTGACCTACGCTGGCAATTACGAGTTAGCAACTTATTCGATCGGAAACTCTATACCGTGATCGGGCCAGAATACTCTATGGGTATGGCCGGCAATATTGGAACTATTCCCGACTATGGTCGTCAGTTGCAGATTCATCTGACACTGGATTTCTGATGGAACGCATTACACTTTTAAGTCTATTTATTTTCATAGGCCTCGGGGTCTTGGCAACTAATTTGATGGCGATTGACGAAGCAACTGTGAAATCTGCCTACCTCTATAACTTTGCCAAATACACTCAATGGCCGGATGAGCAACGTACTATTCTGCGGCTATGTGCTATGGGTGATGACACGCTCGGCAAGTCATTCGACGATTTGATCGGCAAGCAGGTACGCAACATGCAAATTAGTGTCCGCCATGCCCTGGATTTGCATGATATTGCACAATGTGATTTAGTATTTGTCCCGGCGGGTCCTAATATTCAACCGTTAGACCGTGTACGTCAGGCAGTCAATGGTTACCCCATCCTAATCGTGACAGAAAGCATTGATGCCCTGCCCAAGGGCGCTTTGGTAGCGCTAATCCAGAGCGGCGATCGGATCGTTTTCGAGGTTGATCTGACTGCGGCCCGTCAACTGGGCCTACAGATTAGTGGGAAGATGCTACAAATCGCACGCAAGGTGTATTAGCGATCAGGTTGAACGTTAACCTGCGGTTTTTCTACCTTGGTAAACCATCAGCGCTAGAAATTTTGCGGCTGGCTCATGAGTAATGTCGTGCTGACCATATTTGGCTAGGCACGATTTGATTTTATATCCTCTAATAAGCAGTCGGTTAGGGTGGAGGCGGCGGTTGGCGTCGGCAAAATAACCACATACTGCTAGCGTCTGTTTGCCTCGACTCCAACTTCTCTCTAGCGATCTCAGTTGATTACCGGTTGGGTTGGATCGGCTGGTGCGACCCGAGATTACATCAATTTCTGCTTAGTTTTCAAGGAGTCAGACTAAAGCAGTCCGTGTTTCGCCACGGAATCCTACCGAAGCGTGCATTGGGAGTAATTCCTTTGTACGAAGCCTTCGGGACACCGTAACCCTTGGCCGGGCATTATAACGGCCACGAGAACAAACCGCGAGGGGAGTTCAAATTCGCCAGTCTCAGGCGGAAGGGGTACAGGATGCGCGATATGATGAACACATGTGAACCATTACACCATCGTCATCAACGACAAGCCAAAGAGACTGATAGGCTTGAGCCAAAAGGCAAAGGGGCAGGTCGGATAACTCAGTCGTATTCCGCGCGAATGACGACCCCTCGGTGGAAAGATGGCATCTAAGTCGCGATTGTGGTTGATGTAGGGAACGGGGTAAGCCCCTTGTCCTCTTTAAGGAACAAAGTAAAACCGCCGTGAGGCGCTTTGACGGGGCAGTGGGTAAGGGATGCAGGAAAAAGCGAACGCCGCGCCGTAATAGCGCGGATAGGGATTGAGAGTCAAGCCCCGCCAGTGGCAACACGGAATGGCAAGCGCGACTCGACATCATCCCGCCCGAAAGGGTTGCAGACTTCCGGGGAACAAGCAAGACCGTTGCTTGTTCCGGCAGGTCTTGAAACACGAGAGAGTTTGTCAGAATGTGTTAGGAGTTCAGCAAGTGACTTTAGCTTTGGCTACTGATGCGGATTCCCGCGTAACGAAATGGCACGGCGTCAATTGGCGGCGGGTGAATCGTTACGTGCGCAGGCTTCAAGCGCGTATCGTGAAGGCTGTCAAACAGGGTAAATGGCGTTTGGTGAGGAAGTTACAACGTTTACTCTGTCACTCTGTAAGCGGTCGCCTGCTCGCAGTCAGGCGAGTGACTGAAAACCGAGGTAAAAAAACGTCTGGCGTGGACGGCATCGTATGGGACACGCCAGAAAAGAAGATGAACGCGCTGGAACAGTTGAAGCAGAAAGGATATCGAGCCCAACCGTTACGCCGCATATATATCCCGAAAAAGAATGGAAAGAAACGCCCGCTAGGAATTCCTACGATGTTCGACCGCGCCCAGCAAGCCCTACACAAATTGGGACTGGAACCGGTCGCGGAATGCACAGCGGACACCAATTCTTACGGCTTTCGCCCGGAACGCTCCGCACAGGATGCAGCGGAACAGGTATACAATGCACTCCGACTGAAAACGTCGGCGCAATGGGTACTGGAGGGTGATATTAAAGCCTGTTTCGATGAAATCGACCACAACTGGATACTGAAGCATGTGCCAATGCACCAGCGGACGCTACAGAAATGGTTGACATCGGGATATATGGAGAAGAATGCCTTTCATCACACGGAGAAAGGGACGCCACAAGGCGGTATTATCTCGCCGCAGCTGGCTAATCTGTGCTTGGATGGACTGGAGGCCTGTGTTGCTGATACCGAAATGGAGAGGCGACGGCATAAGATAAATGTGATTCGATATGCGGATGATTTTATCATCACCGGGGATTCGAAGGAATATCTGGAGAACGTGGTGAAACCCCGCGTTGTTCAGTTCCTTGCTGAGCGAGGGTTACGACTCTCCGAGGAAAAAACCCGGATTACGCATATCGAGAAAGGGTTTGATTTTCTCGGTTGGCATATTAGGAAATATCCAAACGGTAAACGCCGTGCGGAGAAACTAATGACCAAACCGTCAGAGAAAAGTATCAAGGCTCTGGCGGAAAAAACCGGGGAGATTATTCGAAACAACCGGCAAGCCAAGACTGCAAATCTGATAAAGCAACTCAATCCGGTAATACGGGGGTGGGCGAATTATCATAGACACGCAGTGGCGAAACGGGTGTTTTCAAGGGTGGACACGTTCGTCTTCAGACAGATATGGCATTGGGCGCGTAGAAGGCATCCAAGGAAAATTCCTCACTGGGTTAGAGAAAAATATTTTAAGACAGTGGGGAAGAATAATTGGGTGTTCACAGGTATTGACGATAAGGGAAATCCGATACGCCTGTTTAAGGCCAGTTCCGTGCCAGTCACACGGCATGTCAAAATTAAGGGAGAAGCCAATCCCTTTGACCCCGAATGGGAAAACTACTTCGAGCAAAGATACTTGCAGAAGTGGAAAACCAGTAAACGGGGGTTAAACAGACTACGGAGCCTTTGGAAGCAACAAAGGGGACATTGCCCAATGTGCAACCAAAAGTTTAGTAGTGAGGTTGATATTCACACTCACCACATCGTAGAACGTTGCAAAGGGGGCGGGGACGACCTTAAGAATTTGGTTTTGCTCCATCCTAACTGTCACCGTCAGGTACATCACCTGATGAAACTCGGTGCGGACATGAAGTTTTTGTCCGCTCATTTGACAGCTGGTTCCCGATAAGGGGGCTTTGAGAGGCGTGAGCCGTAAGCGGGGAAACTCGCAAGTCCGGTTCTTGGGGGGCCTCCCCGCCGTAAGGCGGGGCGGCTACCCGCCTTAGACGCCTTTGACTTTAAAAACATAAAGTTAAACAATTACTAAAACCTTTACTAAATTCTTTACCAGCCCGCGACTCAATTCGCGCTTTACAACGCCAGCACTGAATTAAACGCCACAGGGTAATGCCAACCACGCAGAACCAAGATTCAAACTGCTCCCAGAGCAACCGACAAAACTTAGGATTTCATTTTTACAGGGAAAATATTTCTATTCTCGCTTAGAGTCACTGATTTATGAAGTTTGCTCTGTTAGGGTTAGGCAGCTTTTAATGTTAACTCTATTGTTTCATGATCGACTTGCATTAAGGCTTTTTGAATATGATTTACTTCATTTTCCTCGAAAAGTGCCTCACCACATTGAGTGCACACCCATGCAGGAATTGACTTCCACGCGATGTAATATCCAGACCGTTCAATACTAAATGGAGCATTTCCTTTGACCATTCTACCTTTGCAATGATAGCATTCCATTTTATTTTCTCACTTTAAAATCGGATGACCACTGATTTGGATCCGGCAAGTATGCTGTAATTATAGCTAAATATTCAGTTTTTGGGGAACAAACAACATGTATAGCGCGGTTTTTCTTTGTATGTAAAACCAGACAACTTTCCCCTCTTTGGTCTTCTGGGTATTCTTCGATTATGTCTCCAAGGAAAACCGCATCTCTTATTTCATCGGAAGTGTTCATTCTGTCTGGGCGAGACATCTGTTTAATTGCGTGAGGCAAAAAAAGAATTTTCTTTTTGGCTGAGGTGATTATTTTCTGTTTCATGCCTCAGGCTTTATCATTCTCGTTTAACGGCTGCACCCGTCTTCGGTTTACAAAGTAAGCCTCGAATTAAGGCTGCCAGGTAATGACATTCTGTTCCACACCTCGATTCCGGTGTCTTCGAGCGCATCCGCGCTCATGGCAGTTTTCCTATAAACCCGGTTCAACAATTTCGATTTCGGTGCCTAACGATAAGCTAAGCGGCGCGCGCGTTCAAACCTCAACTCATTCAGAACCAGCCCCAGAGCGCGCGTCCGCTTGAGTGATGGTATGGACTCCTCCCACTCTACACGGCATCGAAAGTGCCAGAATGGAGGAATACCG
>CAUYTY010000204.1 GCA_963575655.1 Gammaproteobacteria bacterium
AATCCCCCCCGTAAACGGGGGGGAGGTCTATGGCTTACTCCCTCCCCGTTTACGGAGAGGGCTGGGGAGGGGGCAAGTAGGTGGCAACTTGGGTTAAGTATCCGAGCATTTCTTTCATACCTCGCATCTACCTTCGTTGAATACAACTTTGGGCAGAGGATTGGAATATGACCGCCTCCATCAGTAGGCCACTCGATTGCAACGCTCCTCCCACCGCAACCGCTAACTTGACCGCTTCGGCCGATTCAGGAAATTCCCATGACTGACCACACCGCGCCGGCCTGGGGGCCGGAACGTTCTCGTGCGCTGTACCATATTGCCCATTGGGGTGACGGTTACTTCGATGTAAATGGGGAGGGTCACTTGGTAGCCCACCCCGATCGCCGTCCTGAAGGGCCAGCCGTAGACCTTTACGAATTGGTCTCTGGCGTACACGCAGCGGGTTTGTCTCTGCCAGTGCTGGTGCGTTTTACCGACATCCTACGCGACCGTACCCAGCGCCTCGTTACTGCCTTCCGTACCGCCATGACCGAAGCGGCGTACCGTGGCCACTACACGGCGGTCTATCCGATTAAGGTCAACCAACAGCGCCGTGTGGTCGAACAGATCCTCGCGGTGGGGGAAACGGTGGGGCTAGAGGCGGGTAGCAAGCCTGAATTGATGGCGGTCCTTGCCCTCTCTCACCGTGGTGGTTTGGTGGTGTGTAACGGTTATAAAGACCGTGAATACATCCGTTTGGCCCTACTCGGCGAACGTTTGGGGGTACGGACCCACATCGTGGTGGAAAAACCCTCGGAGCTTTCCACAGTGATGACCCAATCGGCCGAATTGGGGATCCGTCCACGATTGGGGGTACGGGTGAGGTTATCCTCGATTGGTGCCGGTAAGTGGCAGAACACTGGTGGTGAGAAAGCCAAGTTTGGGCTCGAAGCCGCCCAGGTACTGGCCCTGGTAGAACGCCTACGCACAGCGGGATTGCTGGATTGCCTGGTATTGATGCACTTTCACCTTGGGTCGCAGGTGGCCAATATCCGCGACATCCAAAATGGGTTACGCGAAGCCGCACGCTACTACGCCGAACTGCACCGCCTCGGGGCGCCAATCACCACCGTAGATGTAGGTGGTGGCCTAGGAGTGGATTACGAGGGGACCTCCAGCCGTAGCTTCTGCTCAATCAATTATTCGCTTCAGGAATACGCCAACAACGTAGTCCATGCGTTTGCCGAGGTATGCGCCAAGGAGGAAGGATTACCTCATCCCGATCTGGTCACCGAGTCGGGTCGGGCGATGACCGCCCATCACGCCGTGCTCCTCACCCACGTCATCGACATCGAACGCGCCCCGGAGGAAGGCCCGGTAGCGGCGCCAGCACCCGAGGCCCCAGCCATTCTCCACAATCTCTGGCGTGGCCTTGCTAGTTTGGATGCTCACAACGCCTTGGAGATCTACCACGACGCCGTCCATTGGTACGAGGAGATCCAATCCAAATTCGACCACGGCTTAATCGACCTCGCCCAACGCGCCGCTGCCGAACGGCTCTACACCGCCACCTGTACCCGAGTACGTCGCCTGCTGATTAGCGAGGCCGGTTCCCGACGGAGCCGCGAGGTCTTGGACGAACTCAACGAGCGTCAAGCGGACAAGTATTTTTGCAATTTCTCCCTGTTTCAATCCATTCCCGATGCCTGGGCCATCCAACAGGTCTTCCCGGTGGTGCCGTTGCACCGCCTCAACGAGCAGCCTACCCGACGTGCCGTCATCGAAGACCTTACCTGCGACTCCGACGGCCGTATCAACCACTATGTGGACGCCGCTGGGGTAGAGAGCAGCCTCCCCCTGCACCCCTGGGAGCCAGAGGAACCTTATCTTCTCGGTATTTTTTTGGTAGGAGCCTACCAAGAGATCTTGGGTGATATCCACAACCTCTTTGGTGACACCAACGCCGTAAATGTAGAGCTTACCAACCAAGGTACCTGGCGTTTGGTGGAACCGATCCATGGCGATACCGTAACGGCAGTCCTCGGCTATGTCCATTTCGATGCCCGAACTCTCCTAACCAGTCTGCGCGAGAAACTGGAAATAGCGTCTGAGACTGCACGAGAAACCAACGGATTATCCAACACACAGGTATTGGCAGAATTAGCAGAAGGATTGGAAGGATATACCTATCTGGAGAAGTGATGGTAAACGAAAAGCTCGGTAAGGTACACATTGTGTACCTTACCCAGCCTGATACAAAACCGACTTCCGGGAAATGGGAAACACCGTTTTTATCGCAAAAACCTAACCATTGTTAACACCCGGAGAAACAATACCCTTCCTCGGTACCTAAGCAGTTGTCTTGCCTAATTGATAAACCTTCCGCTGGAATAGATCGCTACGGCGGCTGACTAACCGATCGAGGAATAGCATTCCGTCCAGGTGATCAATCTCGTGTTGTACTGCCCGTGCTTCGAATCCTTCGAAATGGTATTCCTGTGACTTGCCATACATATTCTGCGTTAGCAGAGTGATATGGGTGGCGCGAATTACGTTTCCCGTGTAGTCGGGTACTGACATACATCCCTCTCGTCCAATCTCCATACCCTTCCAAGCGGTTAATTCAGGATTCACCAATATCAGCCGGCCGTGGTTGGGTACCGGTTTGGGCACTTTGGAACAGTCAACAATAACGATACGTTGAATGCGTCCGGTCTGGGGAGCGGCAACGCCGACTCCACCGGGACCGGCATCCATAGTTTGTTCCAGATCGGCAATGAAGGTACGTAGTTCATCGTCAAACTGTTTCACCGGTTCTGATATGCGCTTCAATCGTTCGTCAGGGTAAATAAGAATTTCAAGTATCGCCATACGTTTTAGCCAAACAGGGTTTGAATCAATTCGAGGTGTGCCTCAATGCCATCGCCGATCACTGCCGCCAGGGCGGTGCGCAGGGCAGGGACCCCTTGGGTGGCGTGTCCTTCGATATTCATCACGTAGATAGGTTTTTGTTCACTGCCGGCTACGTCCGATTCCAGGTCTAGGATATCCAAGCCGGCTTTTGCCAGTGCACCGGTTACTTGCGCCACAATCCCTGCGCGGTCTGCGCCATGAACGGTAATGCGTACATCAGGCTCTCGGTGCTGATGTAGACCCCCGTCAATAGGGTAGATGTGCAGATGCAGCCCCAAAGCGTCAGCCACCGGTCGCACCAGGCCATCAAGGTCAGGGGAAGGTGCAGGCTTGGTGGCATCGAGCTTGATTGATCCAGCGAACTGCACCATAAGCATAATGGTGAAGTTTCCCCCCAAACGGATCATGGATGCCTCACCTAGATTACATCCACCCTCGTAGAGTGAAGCCGTCAATTGTGCCACGATACCGGGCCGATCTTGGCCAACTACGGTCAACATGTACCATTGTTTCATTTTCTGAACCTCCTGATGATTATCCGTCTAAGTCGCGACAACCGGATATGATACGCATTGCGTATCTTACCCGGTTTGATGCCTTGGTTATCGTTTTGTCAAGCATATTGGCGTAAGGTGATCATCGCCTGCCTCATTTCGAGAGAGAGTAACGCCTTAAGTCGCTCGATCTCAGCTAAGGCAGCTTCTTTTTCCTGCATGGCCTGATTCTCGCGCTGCATGGCTGCGTCTTTTTCCCGCGTGGCTACGTCTTTTTCCCTTAGCACTGTTTGCTCGCGCAGTAATGCTTGCAACTTTTCCTTCCGCTCCGCCTCTATCCCCATTTCGTTTTCTAATTGCATGGTACGCTGCTGGCGTAAATAGTTTTGGCGGGCTTGGTATTTGTGGTAGTTGCGCTCTTTTTCGGAGAATTGGCGTAAAGTGGTCATTGCCTGCCTCATTTCGGGAGTGGTCATCCAATCGGGTAGTCGAGCGTCGTCGAGTTGATCACCGGTCTTGAAGAATTGCAACCAACGTTGTTGCTCGTTTTCGATAAGTTGGGTAGCGAATTTTTCGAGTTCAAGTAGCCAAATGCCGCCGTGCTCGATCAGCATTTGGCCTTTAGTATCGTGGAGCTGGAAGGCGTGAAGGTAGTCGTTATCTTTAGGGATTAGGTTCTCGGCCAATAACCAAATGGCATAGGTGGGTCGGAGCAAAGTATAATCATTCCCGCTTTGCAATTGCTGGCTGTAGATATCGGTCCAGGTATAGAGGATCCGGGCGGGTAGATAATGGTAACTGACCAGTTGAATTTCTACCTGGTAGATATGATCGTTGGCATCAGTAGCTTTGACATCTACGATGCTGAACTTGTCGTTGGCAAACTCCTTGTTGTTGTATGGATTTAGAATGCTAACGCTGGTGATCGGCGCACGTAAATCGCTCGCTAATATAGCATTGAGAAAATGAGTCAGGAGATTGCGGTTTTCCGGCGATCCGAGCAGTGCCTTGAAGACACAGTCGATCTTGGGGTCTATACGGTGTTTCATGAATCCTGTCTATACGCCTACACAACCTTTCGGACAACGGGAACATACTTCGATCGGATCGGGAAGTACAGAAATAGGTGGATTAACAAAAGCACGGGGTCAAGTCTATAAAAGTTTCATTTCATCCACTGCCCCCAACGACTCTTCCAACCATCGTAAAGTGTGCCTCGAAATGATTGGTTGGTTGTTGGTAGGAATACCTCCCGTCGCGTAAGCTACGACAACAATTGCTAAGTACGCACAGGATGCGGTTCGTTCCTCACCGCATTCTGCACGGGCTCAGCCCAACCTACGTGCTTACCAACCATTCTAATGTAATGCGTTTCCAATTTCATCAAATATCCCATCTGCTCCTGCGAATACTCTCTTGTCTGCTTCTTTCAACGCACCTGATAGCTTTAACTCTGATGAGAGGGCACCTAATCGTCTAACATAATTCCATTACCCATTCTTGTTTGTTATCCTATCTACTGCTGTTGTCAATGTGTCCACGTTACATCCCCAGTCTTCCACCAGCGTTTTTACCATATTCGCTGGAATTCTTCCGTATATACCATCTATCTGATCATATTCAACCTCTTTGGTCTCTTCTTCCTCTTTATTAATTAACCCAAGTTGCCACCTATTCAAAATTCGGGATCGCCCCCAATCGTCCCCCCTCAATCCCCCCGTAAACGGGGGGAGGTCTGCGGCCTACTCCTTCCCCGTTTACGGGGAGGGTTGGGGAGGGGGCAAGTAGGTGGCAACTTGGGTTAATTAGACCTTATCGGAAACCTCCTCATCACCCACCACAGTCAATATAAATCATGAGGTTGCGTTGTCCGGCAGAGCTAGGTAGGGGGTTTCCGATAAGGTCTATTATCGGAAACCCAAAACCTCACCCCCCGCCCCCCTCTCCTTAACAGGAGAGGGGGAGATTTTTTGCCTGTTCCGTCCAGGAGTTAAGCATAACAACGGAATAATTCTCCCCCCTCCTGTTAAGGAGAGGGGGTTGGGGGGTGAGGTTTCCGATAATGTCTAATGTGTCCGGACAAAAGTATTTTCGGCGGAGCACTCCGTCTTAGATAACCCAAGTTGCCACCTACTTGCCCCCTCCCCAGCCCTCCCCGTAAACGGGGAGGGAGTAGACCGCAGACCTCCCCCCGTTTACGGGGGGATTGAGGGGGGACGATTGGATGCGATCCCGAGTTTTGAATAGATACCGTCTTGGCCGTCAAGGGGAGCAGAGAATATTTTGGTTGTCCGGTCTCGGCCTCGATATTCCCAACCAAAAAGTCAAAGTCAAATTCCCCTCGCCGGGTGGCAGGGGGGAGCGGGGGAAAAAGAACCCGCCCCCCCTGCCGATAGGGTATTTATTCAGGATGCGTCAAGGGCTTTCGCGGCATAAACGCAGTTATATCTTGGTACGACAAGACCGTACCAAGATATAACCGCATTTATTCCACGGTCCATTGACGCCCATACGCCTAGAGCACCCATGAAAAAACTTGGGTCCTGTTTTTATTTAGCATAATCCGCGCAATAAGGCTTACCTGTCTTAAGGACGCCGAAACACAAATGGACAAGCTTACGCATGGCGGCACCAATCGCGGACATTTTAGATTTTCCCTTAGCCAAGAGGCGTTTGTATAACGCCTTGATATGTTGGTTGTAACGGATAGCAACAACCGCTGCCATATAAAGAATAGCGCGAACGCGAGAGGGTCCGGCTTTTGATATGCGAGGTCGTCCAGATATGGAAGAACCTGACTGGGACTCCACTGGAACCAAGCCCAGATAAGCCGCTAATTGCTCGGCAGAATTGAATGAACCGCCAACTATTATAGGAAGCAAGGTATTACTGACCTGAGGGCCAACTCCGGGAATGGTTCTAAGCAATTCTCCGGCAGCTTTAAGATGGGGATGACGATCAATATGATCATCAATCAATTTTTGTAGGCGAGATAATTCTGTCTCAAGAAATTCAATAGAATAAACAATGGACTGAATTACCGGCAGTGATGTGGTGGTTGCTGATTTTATTTTCTCCTCGCGATTGCGCTCGCGAAGCAAATCAGCGGCAACAGCCTCTCGCCGGCTTAACAATGCCTGCAAATCGCGCACTTCCTGAGGTGGTGGCTGCCAGGCGGGAGGTTGCATTGAGTTGCCAAAACGGGACAATACCGCACTATCCATTGCGTCGTTCTTTGTGCGAATACCCATACCACGGGCAAAATTGCGCACTTGAGCGGGATTCACTATGGATAGTTTCACGCCAGCATTAAATAAAGCCATGGCGGCAACTTCGTGATAGACGCCCGTAGCCTCTATAACCACATGCAATTGGTCTAGGGGAACGTCTTGCTTAACTGCCCAAGCCAGCAATGTGTTTACACCCTCCTTAGTATTGACCACGGTTTTGGCCTTGCGTTTTTCGCCAAGGGGATCCAATAACAGCGTACAATCAAGTTTTGCTTTGGAGACATCACAACCGAGGTAAAACATGGAACCCCCTATAAGTCAAAACTCAAAAAGAAAAAACAACTAATGCCAATCACGCTCACTTGCCTTATACATACAGGGTCAATGCCCTTGGATACCGTACAGTGTCTGGACTGGCGTGAAAGTGAGGCGAAGGGCTTGTTCTATTCAACAAGGTCAAAGCCTTAAGGTGGCAATCAAGCTTCCTTCGCCTCATGTGATGGTAGCTAACCACCACGACGACAAGATATAAGGTGGCAACTTGGGTCACTTATTTTTACTTGTATCCTACGCCGAATCGGGGAGTCAATTTTCTGTAACCATTCAGACGCTCCCTGTTGCTTCCACTTTTCAGCAATAGTCGGCACGATGCTATCCAACTAACCGAGCAGTATTCAGATCATAAACCACTTCGGTGATCGATCCATCCCGAATGCGTTGAACGGCCTCGTCAATTACATTGAGTGGCACCAAAAACCATTCCCTAGGCTTTATCGGATGTCCGAAGCGGTCTTCGATGGTTAAGTCGATTTGCGCTGCACTAAACAGGCGGTGGAAGATGTTTTCCAGCTTGATGCGATTTAGATTGTGGAGCCTATAGGTGGCAACCACCTCCACATCGGCCAATAAGTAGGTAGCATCCATTTCCACATTTGCGATGCGAGCTTCGACCTTGCCGCCGGTTACGCCGATCTTGTGGATCAACTCGCGGTGTTTGGCGATGAAGGGATGGCTGGACAGACTACGCAGTACATAGATGGTTCCGGTTTCGATGTCGTCAGGCTCCGCCACGCTGCCAAACAGCGGGCCATCGTCCTTGCGGATAAGGCGGCGCCCCACGGGCGTATTTCCGTCAGGATAGAGTGAGCGCGAAAGTGAGCGCAGCAACAGGTTGCTCTCGGTATGGTTGTCAAAAATGACTCGCAGTCGCGGGTTGTCGCGTCCATCTTTGGTCTTAGTGCCCTCGTACATTTCGGCCACGTAAGCTATCTGGCCGCCTATGACGAAGAAATCTCCCGACTCAATACTGGCATCCTTGACGAAGGGCTTGGTTATCCAAGCACTAGTCTTGAGACCAGCCCCAGCTTCCTCGAACAAAGGCTTGAAACGGTCGAAATCCGTGCAGGACGTACGGTTGGCGACTTCTTCCGCCGTTTTGATTTCGACGTAGGGTCGTACATGGCGCAGCACAGTGATTTCGCTCTGGAAGGCAGGCTCCGCGTCGATCCCCAATTCAGCCAACAGTGCATCATCGTCCAGTGCATCAACATCAACTTGAGCCACTGCCGCACCAGACAACAGGCCAAGGTCATCCAATCCAGCCAGCAGGATTTGTGCTTCCGGTAACTTGCGTAGCTGGTCTAGGCGCACGGCATACAGGCGCTCGAAGATATCGCGCCCCTTGCCGTGCAATGGGGCGCGCCCCTGCGTTTTATGGAAGCGCAAGATGTCCTCAAATCCCGCGATGATGCGTTCCTCGCGCGGAGTTCGGCTGGAAACTTCGAGTGGTGCGACTTTTACTCCCAGCGCATCCAGTAGTTCGTCATCGTCCATCTCAACCATTGCAGGATTCTCCTTGCACCTGGGTCGCCTTAGCCTGCGCACGGTAACGAGTAAGGGCGGCCACACCTTCAGCCATGCGCCTCTCCCATGGATCGGCCGAGTTGATGTTCGGCAAACTGCCTCGCTCATTCTTGAATTGCAAAGCACGTTTTGCCAATTCGCGGGCTTCGTCTTCGGGAATTTTTACTTTCTTGGCGGCAATGCTATCCTGCACCTGGCGTAACAATTTTTCATCCATTGCTTTTGCCAGCACCGCATAGGCTGCATCAAAGGGGTTGATGCGATCGATCAGGTCAATGTCCAGGTCACGCACGTTGACGAATTTGCGCACCCCATCCAGTAAGGCCGTATTTCCCCGCATCGTGTCATTGCCGTTGGCATCGATTTGGGCTAACGCTAATTTGGCTTGCTGGGTAATGTTCATAGCGGCAATGGCGTGTTGACGAATGGCCTCCTGGTCAATCAGGTTCAACTCAGGATAACGCTCGCGTACAATCTTGCCCATGCGTAACAGGGTCAGTTCTTCGGGCAGGGTATTTTTCTGATCGAACAGGCCGCGCTCCAACGCGGTTTTATCTTGCAGAAAACTGGTAATGACCTCGTTCAGATCTTCTTTGCAGATGCGCGTGGCCTCCGGGCTTTGTGGTGTTACCAGCCCATTGATCTCGACGTGAATCTGTCCGGTATCCTGGTTGATCCCAACATGGTGACCGCTCTCCTTGTAACCTTCTTCGCCGTAATCGAATCCTTCTTTCGGTCCGGTATTTTTGGGGCTGAACTCATAACGCGGCGCCAGCACCTGTTCCATCAATAGGCTGGCGGAAATGGCCTTGAACATGTCGTTCACTGCTTCGACCACAGTGGTTTGTTCGGCTGCTGGTTCTGCAATCAAATTGGTGAAACGCGACCGTTCCTTGCCAACGGCATCACGGGTAGCGCGACCAATGATCTGCACGATTTCGGTCAGGCTGCTGCGATAACCTATGGTCAATGCATGTTCACACCATATCCAGTCGAAGCCTTCCTTTGCCATTCCCAACGCAATGATGATGTCCACGTGATCTCGATTATCTTTCTGCGCCGAGTCTTTCAGTGCAGTTAGCACTCGGGAACGCTTGGTCAGATCACTGTCGTCCACCAAGTCGGCGACCTTCAGTACGCGACCATCCCTAACTTTTATCAAATGGAAACCAGTAACCGGATCAACGCCTTTCCACTCGCCGAGGTCGTGCATGATTCCGTTCACCTCACGCTCCTTGTCTTTGAGGCTTTCGCGAGCATTCACATTGGGAATATGGACGATGGTTTTTAATGCCGGGTCCAACACCTTAGTGACGGCATCAACGTAAGAGCCTGTGTAGAAGAAATAGCCGATGTCCAACGACTTAAGCCATTGGTAACCATTAAGCTGCTCGTAATAGGTGTAAGTGACCGTCTCGAATCTGGACTCATCTGCTGGCCCTAATACCGCCTCGCTGTCGCCACGAAAATAGGAGCCAGTCATGGCCACCAGATGCACCTTGTCGCGAGCGATAAATTCGCTCAACTGACTGCCCAACTTATTTTCCGAATTACTGGAGACGTGATGGAACTCGTCGATAGCGATCAGACGATTATCGAAGGCGTCGATACGCAGTTCTTCCACCGCAAAGCGGAAGGTAGCATGGGTGCAAACCAGCACCCTGTCAGTACTTGCCAAGAATTTACGCACTGCATCCACCTTGGATTTGGCGGTACGTAACTCATCCCCACCGGGGGCATTGCACAGGTTCCATTGCGGGGCGACTTGCCAATCCCAAAAGAAGCCGTGCTGGCTCAGGGGTTCATCGGCAAAGCTGCCGCCGATGGAACGCTCCGGCACCACGATGATGGTCTGCTGCAAGCCCTGATTGTTGAGCTTGTCCAGTGCGATGAACATCAGCGCTCGAGATTTTCCCGATGCCGGCGGTGATTTTATCAACAGATACTGTTCGCCACGCTTGGCATAGGCGCGCTCCTGCATGGCGCGCATTCCCAGTTCGTTGGCCTTGCTGGATGCGCCGGTGCGCGCCGTAGTAATCGACACCGATGGCACGGTATAGGCATGGGTGGGATTGGTCGGGCGGGTCACTGTGAATCGTCCTCCGTAGATGTGCCGCCACTCCCCAGTTCGCGCTCGATCTGCTCGATGCTGGGCAGGCTGGTTTGCAGCTCGGGGGGCAGGGATTCGAGCAGCTTGTATTCGGCAACACCCATGGGCTGAGTTTTATCGCCCAGGGCATATTCGGCCACGATCTTGTTTTTGCTCTTGCAGAGCAAGAGGCCGATGGTTGGGTTGTCGTGCTCGCTTTTAACCTGACGATCCACAGCGGTCAGATAAAACCCGAGCTGACCCAAATGCTCAGGCTTGAACTTGCCGCCCTTGAGTTCAATCACCACATAGCAGCGCAACTTGAGGTGGTAGAACAGCAGATCGATAAAAAACTCGTCGCCGCCCACATCCAGCAACACCTGTCGCCCGACAAAGGCAAAACCCGCGCCCAGCTCCAGCAGGAATTCGGTGACGTGCTTCACCAAGGCGTGTTCGATCTCGCGTTCGCCCGCCTCACGACTAAGCCCTAGGAAGTCAAAGCGGTACGGGTCTTTCAATGACTCGCGAGTCAGATCAGATTGCGGTTTAGGTAAACTGGCATCGAAGTTGGTCACTGCCGTGCCAGTGCGTTCCAGCAGGCGGGTTTCGATATGGATGTTCAGCACATTGCGCGACCAGCCGTGCGTGACGGCACTCTGGGCATAGGCTAGACGCTGCTGCTGGTCTTTCAGCCGGGTCAACAGTACCAGGTTATGCCCCCAGGGCAATTGTCCAACAGCCTGTTGGACAATTGCGGCCTCCGGCCATGCCTCGGCGAAGGCGCGCATGTACATCAGGTTGGCGCGGGAAAATCCCTTCATCTCGGGAAAGGCAGCACGCAAATCATGCGCCAGCCGGGCTATCACCTTGGCACCCCAGCCTTGGCTTGCCTGCCGCGCCAGAATGTCGCGCCCGATGTTCCAGTACAGCAGCACCAGCTCACGGTTGACCGCCAGCGTGGCGCGCTGCTGAGCGGTGTGGATGCGGCCCTTCAGGTCGGCCAGCCAGTCGGCATAGCCGGCGGGGGGCGGGATCAGGCTGACAGCTTTATCACTCACACTTTCTTCCCCTTCGTCGCTTTCTTTGCGGGCTTGGCCTTGGATGCCGCCGTCATCTTGGTATAAAGCTCGAACAGTTTTTCCAGCCGCTCGGTGTCGTTCTTGAAACGGCGACCGATGTAGATGCGCTCCAGCACTTCGTCATTGCGCTCGTGGGCATGGCGCAGGTTGTCCGGCATATTGTCCGGGTCGTACAGGTCGGCAATGGTGGCGGGAAAATGCGCTTCGCGCGCCAGCAGGATGGCCTCGGCGCAGGCGGTCAGGTCGGCCTTGTTCTGTTCGGTGAGCAGGGGGATGGGGAAGGTGTTCCAGCCGAGGGTGTTGGAATAGCGAAAATCGGTTTTCAGTTTGCCGCAGACCGTGGAAACCCAGACCAGATGCAGGCGCGAGGCGATGAGGGCCATGTTCCAAAGGGGGGCGTCGTAGAGGGCGAAAGCGAGATTTGTAACTGTTGATTTTTGGTCAACCATACCCACGGGCAAATATTCACGAGACTCGGACGAAACGCATGGCATGACAATCGTTTGAATCTGCCCGATATTCATCTCCCGCATTTGATGCGCTCGCGCAGCCATTTCATTGGCACCGCTGTCGCGACTCTTCAGCCGCATCGCTCGCACCCCTTCAATGCGCTGCCGAATAGCATCAGTACCCATCGCTTCTTCGAGATGAACATCCTCAATCCACAGGCAATAACGTTCCAGACCACGAATAAACTCTGCCGAGCCGTAGATACGGCGAATAAAACGGGCATGTTGCTCTAGCGTCAGGCTCAGTGCATTTACCTCATCTCTGGACAGCAGTAGATTGCCGCCATCTACTGGCTTGTTTCCAAAGCTCATTTCCGCCTGTTCGCTCAAAGGACGGGATGTTTTTTCCACCATCACATCAGCACCAGCGACCAGATAGGCGTTGATGTGCTCCACATCCTTCACATCCACCGCGTAACTTTTGCCACCATTAGCGATGGAATACAGACGGCGCGGTGTTTTGCTTTGCGATGACAGTCCCACGATCACCACCGTGACGCCCGCGTTGTGGCTGGCAAGATTCGCCCACTTGAATGAGGTGTGGGCAAACGCAATCTTGTTGCCGGTGCTGAAAACCAGCGGCCAGAGGATAGGTACTTGCTGACCTTGGCAGATGGAGTTAGTGGACACGAACGCGGCAGCAGCATTGGTTTTGGTGCCGTAATCGGCAGCCTTCATGAACCAGCCCGCCACATAGTCCAGCGACTTCCAGTTCTTGGCGCGGTTGGTGAAGATGGCTTGCAAATCGGCTTTCTGTTCATCCGTCTGCCAAGTGGAACCCAAATACGGCGGATTGCCGCAGATATACGTCTCTCCGCCTTCATTCTCAAAGTCGATTTCCGTTTGCTCCAGCGGCGTCCCAAACAAATAATCCGCCACCAGTTTCACGCCCGTCCCCGTCCCCGTAGGCGGACAGATGCGCAACCAATCCAGCCGCAACGCATTGCCGCAGATAATCCAGTTCTGCGCATCCAACGGCAGAAACTTTTCCAGCGCGTCCTTATGTCCGCAATACAGCACATCGCACTGGAACTCAGCAATGATGAGTGCCAGACGTGCTATCTCTGCCGGGAAATCGCGCAGCTCGATGCCTCGGAAGTTGGTCAGCGGAATCTCGCTAACGAGGCCAGACTCCTTACGGCGGCGATTGATTTCCGCCTCGATTTCGCGCATTTTCTTGTAGGCGATGACCAGAAAATTTCCGGAGCCGCAAGCCGGGTCAAACACGCGGATGCGCGCTATACGACGACGCAAATTCAGCAGCTTGCGCTCGTTATTGCCGGCCTCATTCAAAGCGGCGCACAGGTCGTCCAAGAATAAGGGGTTCAATACTTTTAGGATATTGGGCACTACTGGTGTAGTGCATACCCAATGCACCGCGCTCTTCGTCATCAGCTACGGCCTGGATCATGCTGCCGAAGATATCCGGGTTGATCTGTTTCCAGTTCAGATTCCCTGCATGGATTAGGTAAGTACGCGCCACGCGGGTAAAACGCGGCACGGAGCTGCTGCCGGCGAACAGTCCACCATTTACATAGGGAAAGCCGTTGGCCCAGTTTGGTAGCCGGGGTTGGGCATTGGCGCGCTCGGTATCCTTGATGTTCATGGCGCGGAAGATTTCAGACAACACCTCATGGGTATTAGCGCCATCGCGCTCGCTCATCTGCTCTACGGTTTTGGTGAACAGTCCTTTGCCATCGAAAATGTCGGTGTCTTCGGCAAAGAAACAAAACACCAGCCGCGCCATGAAGTGATTCATATCGGCGCGGCGCTCGTCCTTCGCCCAGTCCGGATTTTTGCGCAACAGTTCGACGTATAACTTGTTCAGGCGCCCGGTGGCGCGCACGTCGACGGGGTTGTCCTTGATCTCCTTGATGGTGGAGATACCGGCCAGCGGTAGGAAGAAACCGAAATTGTTGGAGAAATCAGAGTAGACGCAGGCAATGGTTTCACCACCCACCAGATCTTCAGCCTCCAGAGTCTGCCCATCCGTGGCGAGGATGAACTTGGCCTTGGCTTTTATAGTGGCAGGGCTGGCGCGCAATGCCTTGAAGGTTTCTCCCACTGTGCCAACTTCGCACACGGCGATATGAATGTTGTTTCGCTGGAGTACGCCACCTGGTACATCCGACGCATTGTTGTTGCCAGTACGCAGGCGCTTGAGTGCTGTATCTTTATTGCCGGAAGCAGCCAAGAACGCAAACGGGAATTTCGCTGCATCAAAGGGTTGAAGGGCTAGGTTCGATATGGCCTCTTCGATTTCTACTGCATTCATGAGTCAATTAACCTGTGTGATTTTTTCTCACTCGTATCCGGTTGAGTTGCAAGTCAGTCCCCCGCCCTAAAGGGCGAGGTTTGTGAAAACAAGTCTTGAAGTTGACCAACTCTGTCGCTTTACGACGAGACCTTATCGTGGAATTCGTGCAAGCGGTGTAATAGGCACTCCGGGATGCTTCCTCAGTTCCGGACTCTGCGATCAGCGGTTAAACAGACATACGGGGTTGAAGCCGGCGTTGTTGTTAAGGATGGACCCGAAAGGGCACAAAAACCCACGAATAAGCGAGCGAGGGGAGCCACACCGCAAGATGTACGTCACTGACCGCACAAGGACGGGCGAGACGCTCGTGCTCCCGGGGAGAGTGAATGATTACCAATTTTCGATCTGATGCGATCCAAACAAGGGTCGTCAAATACCAGGCATCAAGGTTGGCGGAGAAAGGCTTTTGGCCGCTCTTCCGGTAATCCACTGTCTACCCAAATAGTAGATTGCTTGTCGTCAATGACGTTGGGGGAGGGCACAATTGCGGAGGATGGCCGATGCAGTTGAAAAGGAAAGCGTGGAGTGATGCTCTCAGGGTGGTGTTCTCCCCTGTGGCGTAGCCGATACAAGCACCCGTTTTTGAGGCATAGTCCCAGCATGAAAATGACACACACGCACAGGACGAAGAAACCAACGAATAGTAACGTTTCGGTGTCAGTTAGATTTTTCATGGTAATACGGAAACACTTTTCTAAAGGAGGTGGGAAACAGATTCGTCAGGATACAGGGATGTGGCTCGTTGACCGTATCCCTATGGCCTTATGAATTCCGGCATGACGGATAGGTAACAACTTGGGTTATTTACGACGAAATACCGGCGGGATCCTCTGGCGAGAGTTAAACGATTACATAATAGTTATCTTTTAACACAAAGCGCCATCCTATACACAATTCAAACGCCCTACTATGAAATATATTTCTTAGTTATCGTTTAGTAGGTAGGGTTGGCGTGTTATGGTGAATCTTGTTGTCACAAAATATTTGTATATTATTCGGCATGTTGCCTTATCGTGTTGATTCAAAACTCGCCCCCAGACGAGTCCGCCGGGGGCAGGTAATTTTAGCGCCGAGGTGGAGAGAAATCTGTTGGTGGCGTTGAGCCCATTCCAAAGAAGAATTTCTCCATCTCTCCCTCTAAGAATTTGCGAGCCTTGGGGTCAATGACACTCAGACGATATTCATTAATAAGCATGGTTTGCTGGCGCAGCCAGACTTTCCATGCCTCGGCGGAGACATTTTGATAAATGCGTTGGCCGAGTTCACCAGGATAGGGAGGAAACTGAAGCCCTTCTGCCTCTTTCTCTAGTTTTACGCAGTGCACCATACGGGTCATAGGTCATTACTCTACAGTGGGGGTCGATGTCATCCATTACCGAAGGCGATTCCGACACGAGGAATCAGCGCGGGATGGCATTCGGCAGCGGAGGTGATGATAGACCGCAAGCACCCAATCGTGCCAGAAGACGCGCCACGGGTGCCGCAAGCCCCCCGGGAGGGTCGCGGTGGGGGTTATACCAGAGGGTGACTGCTCCTGCTACGGGTACTTCCTGATTGCCTGGCACGATTTCCAAGCGAGGATCGATATTTTGTAAACGTCCTAACCACGGAGTGATATCTAAATGGAGATGGGTAAGGGTGTGGCGCAGTGGCTCCCAAGTGGATAGGTGAGTAACACTGAGACCGTGCGCATGAGCAAGCCAAGGGATCGGGATTTCACCTAGTGGACACTCGGGAAAGGTCCAGAGTCCCCCCCAAATCCCAGTGAGGGGGCGACGTTCGAGTAGTACGGCACCCGTGGCATCCAGAAGTAGAAGGAAGGTGATCTCACGAACCGGTAACGCACGTTGCGGTCGGGTGCCGGGAAAGTCACCACTACGACCCAGTATGCGAGCGCGACAGTTATCCGCGACCGGACAACGTGCGCAGGCCGGGCGGGCGCGAGTACACAGGGTTGCACCCAAGTCCATGATTGCCTGGGTATAAGCGGCTGCTTGGTGGCGGGGGGCATGGGACTCTGCCAGCGTCCAGAGCTGTTGCTCCACCTTTGGATCACCAGGCCAACCGGAAATGGCGTGATAGCGGCCCAGCACACGTTTGACGTTGCCATCGAGAATGGCGTGGTGCGCACCCATCGCCAGGGTCAAAATGGCGGCAGCGGTAGAACGTCCGATCCCGGGCAGGGTGCGGAGTGCATTGAGGTCTGTAGGCAACCGGCCCCCGTAATGGGTCACTACCTCCGTAGCGGCGCGGTGTAGATGGCGGGCGCGGGCGTAATAACCTAGCCCACTCCACAAGGCCAGCACCTCATCGAGCGGGGCCGCAGCGAGGTGGTCTACCTCCGGGAAGCGAGTGACGAACCGTTCAAAATAGGGGATGACGGTGGTGACCCGGGTCTGTTGGAGCATAATCTCCGAGATCCAGACCCGGTAGGGGGTAGGGTTACGCTGCCAGGGCAGATCGTGACGACCATGGCGGTCGTACCAGGCCAGTAGATGTTGGGCGAAGGGCAAGGTCGTCGCAGATATGCTAAGCGCCTACCTTGTTTCTGTTTTCCAACATCTGCTCGATCAATGGGGTGAGGATGAGCTCCATGGCCATACCCATCTTACCGCCGGGGATCACGAGGTTATTGGGTCGGGACATAAAGGAATCGTGGATCATCGCCAACAGATAGGGAAAATTCTGGGCCTTCAGATTCTTACGATGAAAACGAATTACCACCATGCTCTCATCAGGGGTGGGAATATCTCTGCTGATGAAGGGGTTGGAGGTATCGACCAGCGGGACGCGCTGGAAATTGATGTCGGTAAGAGAGAACTGGGGGGTGATGTAGTGCACGTAGTCGTGCATACGCCGCAGAATGGTTTGGGTCACGGCCTCAGCGGAATAGCCACGCTCGGCGGTATCACGGTGGATCTTCTGGATCCACTCCAGGTTGACGATGGGGACCACGCCGATCTTGAGGTCGGCGTATTTACTGACATCAACGTTAGCATCGACTACGGCCCCGTGTAGTCCCTCGTAGAACAACAGGTCGGTACCTACCGGAACGTGCTCCCACTCGGTAAATTCGCCGGGTTTCTTGCCCTCCTTGGTCTTTTCATTCCAGGCATCGGCTTCTTCCAGGCTGTGGAGGTAGTAGCGGCGCATACAGCTCCCAGTCTCGCCATATTGCCGGAACTGCCCTTCCAACTCCTTGAAAAGGTTTGCTTGTGGACCGAAATGGCTGAAAGTCTCACCCTTTTTCTCTGCGTCGCTCGTCACTACCTTCATCTTGGCGCGATCATAGCGGTGGAAGCTATCACCTTCGACAATCAATGGGGACAGCAACATCCGTTCAAAGATGTGCTCGAAAGAGAGTTTCACGGTGCTAGTGCCGGCACCGGAAGATCCAGTGACCGCGATAATCGGATGCTTGACAGACATGAAGATCTCCGGTGATCCGCAAGGGAAAGGGGGGAATAGTCCGCGCAAGGTTACCATCACACGGGGTAACGTTGCGCGCCAACGTGGTCGGATCGGGTTACCGGATTCCTACCGCCCTCTCGTTTGTGTTATCCAAAAAGGGGTAGAGAAAAACAATCGGGTAGTCCCTGATTGGATGGGGACAACTACCAATCCTGTGTATAACCCGAGGTTTCGAAGCGGGGTGTGATATAGTGCGCGCTCTACGTCTGGAACGCCCGTTAGCTATGTCAGATCCCAACTCTCCCGTTATTCCGATACTCCGCGAAGGCGTTGGCCGTCATCGACTTGGAACGGCTACAGAGCAGAGTGCCCTGGTCTTCAAGGGCTCATCCTTTTCGCTGATGGTGGCGCACCTTGCCACCCCCGATCTGGAGCGGGTAGAACGTGAACTGGTGGCCAAAACGGCCCAGGCGCCTACCTTTTTTCAGGACACCGCGATTGTCCTAGACCTTCAGGCCATTGATGGCCAACCTTTGGAACTCAAGGCCCTCCTCGACCTCTTGCGTGCCCACGGAACCCATCCTCTCGGGGTACGTCATGGTGATGTCTTTCAACAGACCGAGGCACGAGCCCTTGGGCTTGTCCTCTTCCCTGCGCTACGCAAGGATGAATCGCGTCCACCGCCGCAGGAGCCTCGTGCCAAGCCGCGTATCTGGAGCCAGCCAGTACGTTCCGGGCAGCAGGTCTACGCAGCGGGGGGTGACCTCATCCTACTGGGAATGGTCAACTCGGGGGCCGAGGTGTTGGCGGATGGCAATATCCACTGCTATGCCCCACTGCGAGGGCGTGCCTTAGCTGGGGTGAAGGGAGATGTTGAAGCGCGTATCTTTACCTATTGCTTAGAGGCAGAGTTACTCACCATTGCTGGTTTCTACCGGGTCGTTGAGGATGTAAAAGATCTCCCGCGCGAAGTTCGTGGAAAACCGGCACAGATCTATCTGTCCGGTGAGCGAGTAATGATTGAATCTATTTAAGTGCAGATGCGAAAAGAAATTTAAATATCGCGAGTGATCATAAACGTTTTTATTGGGGGGTACTCTTGGCCAAGATTGTTGTCGTCACCTCTGGTAAGGGAGGCGTTGGCAAGACCACCACTAGTGCAAGCTTCGGTGTCGGACTTGCCCTTCGGGGACACAAGACCGCCGTTATCGATTTTGACATTGGGCTGCGTAACCTAGATCTCATCATGGGTTGCGAACGGCGAGTGGTCTACGACTTCGTTAACGTGATCAA
Organism: Gammaproteobacteria bacterium; assembly: GCA_963575655.1. Classification (NCBI taxonomy): domain Bacteria; kingdom Pseudomonadati; phylum Pseudomonadota; class Gammaproteobacteria; species Gammaproteobacteria bacterium. Next base: position 19,178 of record CAUYTY010000204.1, read on the forward strand.
TGGAGAGGCCAAGCTTAATCAGGCCCTCATTCGAGACAAGCGTCTTGATCAGCTCTATACCCTACCGGCTTCTCAGACGCGAGACAAAGACATTCTCACTTTGGAGGGGGTCAGCCGTGTTCTCCAGGAGCTGCAACAGGATCTAGGGTTTGAATATATCGTTTGTGATTCCCCCGCAGGTATTGAGAAGGGGGCCTTTATGGCCCTGTACTTTTCAGACGAGGCGATTGTCGTCACAAATCCTGAGATCTCCTCAGTACGTGATTCCGATCGGATCCTTGGTATCTTGTCGGCAAAATCGCGACGTGCAGTCGAGGATCTAGATCCGGTTAAGTCTCATCTGCTGGTCACCCGTTATAACTCCGATCGGGTGGAGCAGGGAGAGATGATGAGCGTGGATGATATTAAAGGGATCCTGGGGATTTCGGTGATTGGAGTAATTCCTGAATCAGAGTCAGTGCTCAACGCATCGAATGTGGGGACGCCGGTAATCTTGGATGAGAGAAGTCCGGCTGGAGTCGCTTACTCAGACATGGTGGATCGCTTCCTCGGTGAAAATCGTCCGTTGCGTTTCGTTCAGTCTGAGAGAAAGGGTATCCTTCGACGTTTTTTTGGGGGCTGATCCATGTCGTTCTTAGACTACCTACTGGGGCGGCGCCGCAATACTGCGGAGGTCGCCAAAGAACGTCTACAGATCATCCTCGCCCACGAGCGAAGCAATCTCAACACCCCAGACTATTTGCCGGCTCTGCAAAAGGAGATCCTGGAGGTCGTGGCAAAGTATATTGCCATTGATCTGCATGATATCCGGGTTAATTTGGAGCGAGAGGGCGATTATGAGGTCCTGGAACTCAATATCCCCCTGCCCGAGGACCCTAAAGGGACAACGATCCGTGCGATGGCCCGACGCTGAGTAGTGTCACTGCCAAGATTATCGAGTGTTGACTTGATTTGAATTTTGGATTAAGGAAAGACACAATGGGGTAAGCAGCGCTGATCGTTTTCTGGAGATCTTCGTGCGCTCGGTTTTTTGTTCTCTAGTTCTCTGTGTTTCTGTTCTTCATGCGTACTGCATCGTCAGCGGGATCCTGATTCTCTCTTGCTACAACTCCAAACAGCGATAAGCAGAAATCATGGGGTCAGGTCTTACTTTTTGCTATGTCAAAAAGTCAAGGATCGGCCCCGTGGTTTCCTGTGGAAAACCACCTAATTCAAGTTGCTAGCTACCTGGAAACCGTTGAGTCGTCATCCTATATTCCCTGTCGAAATGATAATTAACCCAAGTTGCCACCTACTTGCCCCCTCCCCAGCCCTCCCCGTAAACGGGGAGGGAGTAGGCCGCAGACCTCCCCCCGTTTACGGGGGGAGTGAGGGGGACGATTGGATGCGATCCCGAGTTTTGAATAGGTGGCAACTTGGGTTAATTAATAGAGATTTTCGGTAATGTTTAGAGATTACGCCAAAGCAATTTTCTCTCCCAGAAGAATTTCTCCATGAATGTGATTCGCGTCATTGCCTTATTACTGCTCAACTTGGCCCCGGTTCTGGCTGCGGCAACTCCGGCCCATGGTATTGCCATGCATGGCGACCTCAAATATAGTCCGGGTTTTACCCATTTTGACTACACCAATCCGGACGCGCCACGAGGGGGAACTCTGCGCCTCTCTGCGATTGGCACCTATGACAGTCTCAATCCTTTTATCCTCAAAGGCATTGCGCCCGCCAACAGTAGCTATCTATTCGATACGTTGGCTGCTCAATCCCAAGATGAGCCTTTCTCAGAATACGGATTGGTCGCGGAGACGATAGAAACCCCGCCTGATCGCTCTTGGGTAGAATACACAATACGACCTGAGGCCCGCTTCCACGATGGCAGCCCGATTACCGTGGCGGATGTTATTTGGAGCTTTGAGGCGCTTAAGACAAAAGGGCATCCGTTTTATCGCAGTTATTATGCCAGTATCGTGAAGGCCGAACCGGTGGGAACGCGCACGGTTCATTTTAGTTTTTCCGCAGAGAGTAATCGGGAATTGCCGCTGATCCTTGGACAGATGCCGTTATTGTCCAAAGCCTATTGGGAGAAACGTACCTTTGATAAGACCACATTGGAACCTTTTTTGAGCAGTGGTCCCTATCGTATTGAGACGATGGATCCGGGGCGCAGTATTACCTATCAGCGAGTGGCCGACTATTGGGCGAAGGATCTACCGGTAAATCGGGGACGTTACAATTTCGATAAGATACGCATTGATTACTACCGCGATGGCACGGTGGCCCTCGAGGCGCTCAAGGCTGGGGAGTATGACCTACGGGCGGAGAATATGGCCAAGAATTGGGCGATGGCCTACGACGTGCCGGTAGTACGTGAGGGGTTGCTCAAAAAGGTGGAGATTGCCAACGATGAGCCGGCGGGGATGCAAGGGTTCATCTACAACACGCGACGCCCGATATTCCAGGATCGAAAGGTGCGGGAGGCATTGGCCTACGCCTTCGATTTTGAATGGACCAACAAAAATCTTTTCTACGGGGCCTATACCCGTACTCCCAGTTTCTTCGCAAATTCCGATCTAGCCGCGCGTGGTCTACCGAGTCCAGCAGAGCTGGCCATTCTGGAACCGTTGCGTGGCAAAATTCCCGAAGAGGTTTTTACCCAAGAATATCGGCCGCCGGTGACCGATGGTTCGGGGCAATTACGCGACAATCTGCGCAAGGCCATGGAATTGCTCAAGCAAGCGGGCTGGTCGATAAAAGAACAGCGGATGGTCAAGGAGTCCACTGGACAATCTTTGGAATTCGAGATTTTACTCGTTTCCGCTGATTTCGAGCGAATTGTTTTGCCCTTTGTACGTAATCTGGAGCGTCTCGGGATCACTGCACGGGTGCGTACCATAGACGCTACTCAATACCAGAATCGCCTGGATACCTTTGATTACGACATGACTGTGGAACATCTTCCTCAATCGTTATCGCCGGGTAATGAGCAGCGTGATCTGTGGGGTTCTAAACAGGCCACCCAGGAGGGCAGCCGCAATATTGCCGGGGTGCGTGACCCGGTGGTGGATCAATTAGTGGAACAGATGATCGCGGCCCCCGACCGGGAGGCTTTAGTGACGCGCACCCGTGCTTTGGATCGGGTTCTACTGTGGAATTTCTACGTTATTCCGCACTGGCATCTGAATATCTATCGAGTAGCCTACTGGGATAAATTGGGCCGTCCCGTCATATCGCCCCGTTATGCCATGGGGTTGGAGACCTGGTGGTTGGATTCAGCCAAAGAGGCAGCACTGGAACAACGCCGTGCCGCACGGTGAGGAGGGGCTATCCATTTAAGTCGCGACATCTGAAAAGTCAGTCGATTTATCGCAGCTTGCGTGGGTAGCCCAACCCGGATTAGGTACGATATTCGGCGTTAATTCGGACATAATCGTAGGACAGATCGCAGGTCCAGATTTCCGTTTGTGCAGTCCCACGACCGAGGCCGATCTGTATCGTATATTCGGGACGTGCCAGGACTGCGGCGCCTGCCTCCTCCCGATATTCTGGGTCAGGTTCTCCGGCATGAACGATGCGCACCGTATCGAGATAGATATCCACCCCGCCCACATTTAATTCGGATAATCCCGAACGTCCCACCGCCGCCAAGATGCGGCCCCAGTTGGGGTCGCCAGCGAATAGCGCGGTCTTGACCAGTGGGGAATGCGCAACGGTATAGGCCACCGTCAAACATTCGGCCTCATCGACCCCGCCCGCTACCGCCACAGTAATAAAACGGGTTGCTCCTTCGCCGTCTCGGACAATGGCTTGAGCGAGCGTTCGGCATACCTCCCCCAGTGCTTTGCGTAGCGCCTCCCAACTGGGTCCTTCAGGCTGGGTTACCTGCACCGGACCACGTCCGGTGGCAGCTAGGACGCAGGCATCGTTGGTGGAGGTGTCACCATCCACGGTGATGCGATTGAAGGAACCATCGACCGCCTCGGTCAGGCAGCGTGCCAGTAACGAACGCGGTACGGCGGCATCGGTAGCGATGAACGCCAGCATCGTGGCCATATCCGGCCGGATCATCCCTGCGCCCTTGGCAATCCCTGTCACCGTCAGAGGGGCGTCTCCTACCATGACCCGGCGCGAGGCGCCTTTGGGGAGCGTATCGGTAGTCATGATCGCCCGCGCCGCCGCTACCCAGCCATCCTCGCTGAGCGTGTTCAGGGCAGCGGGTAAGGCGGCCGTCAGACGTTCTACCGGCAGTCTTACGCCGATCACCCCGGTGGAGAACGGTAGAACCTCCTCAGGTCGACATTCGGTGAGGCGTCCTAGCGCGGCGCAGGTCTCCCGTGCATCTGCCAATCCTGCATTGCCGGTACCAGCGTTGGCATTACCACTGTTGATCAACCACAGGCGAGGATTGACCTCGGCAAGATGATCACGAGCCACCAATACCGGAGCGGCGCAGAAGGCGTTACGAGTAAAGACCGCGCTTACGGTTGACCCAGGGGACAACTCCACCACCAGTAGATCACGCCGACCAGGGCGCTTGATGGCCGCTTCGGCAGTACCGAGGCGAACCCCAGCGATGGAAAACATTTCACTCTCGGATAATTCGTGGAGACCAGTGGCCATAGGGGTAGCTAATCAGGGTGGAGGGTTGGGAAGGGGAGGGTAATACTATCAAGATATGTTTCCTGCGGGAACAACGCCCCGCCCCAGAGATTTATTCATTCGCTCGCGCCAGCGGTAACCGTACAATGAAAGTAGTCCCCCGACCGGACTCGGAGGTTACCGAAATAGTACCGCGATGCTGTTCGGTAACGATAAAATAACTCACCGATAACCCGAGACCCGTACCTACGCCAACTGGTTTAGTGGTGAAAAAAGGCTCGAATACTTTGGTGCGGGTCGCATCATCCATGCCCGAACCGGTATCAGCTACCTCGATGCGAGCATATCCATCCTCGCAACGGGTACGTAGGGTAATACTGTGGGGTGGCGATACCTCGAGCAGTGCTTGTGCAGAGTTCTTGATTAGATTGAGAAATACCTGTTCAATCTCGGTACGATCACAGGGGACCCGAGGAAGTGTTGGATCATAGTCACGAATAATCTCAATACGACGGAAATCGTAGTGACGGCGCAGGTCATAATCGCTTGCAGCGAGGCGTACCACCGTCTCCAGAATCTCGGTAATGTCAAAAGGTGCGAAATGGGCCTCACTGCATCGAGAAAAGGCCAGCATATCGGCCACAATACGCGTAGCTCGCGTGGCGGCTGCCTGGATATTAGCGAGGAAGAGGGTGATCTCGCGCACTTCCAGATATTGTCCAAGGTGCTCCAGATCGATATTTGTTGCAACTGCGGCGCGGCGGTTGGCGGGTAGGAATGGGGACAAACGCCGAGTAATATTCTGGGCACCTTGGAGGATGGCGCTCAAGGGGTTGTTGATCTCGTGGGCCATGCCGGCCGCCATACCCCCTAGGGACATCATCTTTTCTGTCTGTACCATCATCTGCTCAATACGGACCCGCTCGGTAACATCGTCGATGCGGATCACCGCCCCCCGTGTTCGATTGACCTCCACTGGGTAGATCACCACGTCAGCGATTTGGCTTCTCCCCTCTTTCTCAGTGGTTACGCGGGCCGAGTGGGTGGCGCCTTCGCCATGAATCGCGGCAGTTACGTGTTCGGCCTGGGAGGCCAGAGTCGGGAAGAGTGTTAGGAAATCTCGACCTGCCGCTTCATTGGCAGATACCCCGGTCTCCTGCTCCGCACCATAGTTCCACTCGGTGATCCGACCTTTGGCATCGACCCCGACCAGCACTGAGGGCATGGCGTCAATAATGTTTTTGAGGTAGGCCTTCATGCGCTGGGTTTCAGCAATGGCGCTACGGCGTTCACTTACATCCACGAAAGTGATAACGGAACCGACCACCTCCCGCTTCCGGCGGATGGGATGCAACCAACACTCGGTTGCGATGGTGCTGCCATCGCACCGGCGAAGCCGGGTATATTCCACATGGATGCTGCATCCCTCGCGTAGTACTGCCTCCAAGATGCGAACTGCGTCGTGTCCATCGTCTTCATCGACGACGGTACAACCAGGTTTTCCCCCTGGCCCTTCCATCTCTTTTCTTCGATACGTACAGGTGTCCAGGAGTAGGGCGTGGGCGTCATGCCCCAGAAAGTCGTCCAGGGAGTAGCCAAGCATACGCAGACAGGCGGCGTTGGCGAAGGTGACCTTGCCCGAGCAATCCACGCCATAGATACCCTCGGCGGTGGAGTCAAAGAGTAGTCGGACCTCTTCCTCGCGTTCGCGTAGGGCGTGGAGGGCTGCCTCGCGTTCGTCGGCAAGACGTAGCCGCTCGAAACAACGCTCTAGGGTGGCCAACAGGTCACTTGGCTCCATGGGTTTGACCAGGTAGTCATAGGCGCCGTTGCGTAGGGCGTCTAGGGCCGTTTCGATGGTTGCGAAGCCGGTCATCATCACGCACACCAATCCTGGGCGTAGACGCCGCAAGCGACGCATCAGACGTACCCCGTTCTCGGTCCCCAGGCGTACATCTACCAGGGCCACACGGGTTTCACCGCGCAGCAACTGCCTCTCTGCTTCGGTAGTGTCGTAGGCGACTTGGGTGTTGAAGTCGTAGGACGCCAATAAGATCGCCAGGCTATCGGCGGTATCACACTCGTTGTCAACCACCAGTACGGTACGACTCATGGCATCCTCCAAGGAAGCGCAGTGGTGCTGCTGGATAAAATTAGGGGGCACTTTGCGGTTGGGGACAGGTGTGCGACCATTCCCGCACCAGTGAGGAGTGTTCATTATGAAGTTGTCCGACGTAGATATCATCGAACATTTGAAACGGCGTGCAATCGTGATCGATCCCCCCCCCACCCCCGAGTGTTTCGGGTCATTTTCCATCGATCTGCGTTTGGGGACTACCTTCCGAGTGTTTGACGATAGTCGCTTTCCCTACCTGGACCTAGGGGCAACGGCCAGTGTCCATGCCATGTCCGCGCAGGTGATGCGGGAGGTGGAGATCGCCGAGGGTGACGCCTTCTATTTGCATCCCGGTGAGCTAGCCCTGGGTGTAACTCTGGAACGGATCGCCCTACCCGATAATCTGGCTGGCTGGCTAGATGGCCGCAGCAGCCTTGCCCGAGTGGGGCTGATGATTCACATCACCGCCCACACCATCGACCCCGGTTGGGATGGACGCATCACCCTAGAATTTTTCAATAGCGGCCGCCTCCCACTCGCCTTGCGTCCCGGAATGCGGATCTGCGCCATCAGCTTTGACCCGCTGACTTCTCCTACCAGTCGTCCCTACCGCAGTAAGCAGGGCGCCAAATATACTGGTCAAGATGGCCCTCTGCCGAGTCGTATCGCCCACGACTGAGCTACGAATTCAGGGCTACCCGTCTAAGCTGCGACACCAGATTCTCATGCATCGTTGCAGGGAAACGAAAAAGTCTCTCTCTCCGGGAGAGGGGAGAGAAGCGCGCTAGGTAGCAACTTGAGTTAGGTAAACTGAGGTGTTGCGACTGAGACGGGTAACCTCTGGATTAAAAATGTGCGCCTGAGATGGACGGTGGAGAATAGACCTTATCGGAAACCTCCTCATCACCCACCACAGTCAATATAAATCATGAGGTTGCGTTGTCCGGCAGAGCTAGGTAGGGGGTTTCCGATAAGGTCTAATGATGAGAATGAGGTGATTCGTTCCTCACCGTATCCTACTCGAGCTTGGCCAGAAGCGGTTGGATTTCCTATCCCATCATCCTAGACATAATACAACAAGACATGGCCAAAGCTACCATCGCAAACCAGAAACAGGAAGAACCCATCGAAAAACAGCTATGGAAAGTGGCGGACAAGCTGCGCAAGAATATCGATGCGGCGGAGTACAAACACATTGTGCTGGGGCTGATCTTCCTTAAGTACATTTCCGACGCCTTTGAGGAGCTATACGAGAAACTCAAAAAGGGCGAAGGTGATTACGCAGGGGCCGACCCGGAAGATAAGGACGAATACAAGGCCGAGAACGTTTTCTTCGTACCCGAGAACGCGCGCTGGTCCTATTTGCTCACCAAGGCAAAACAGCCGGACATTGGTAAAACGGTGGACAGCGCCATGGACATCATCGAAAGGGAGAACCCCCTGCTACGCGACGTGCTACCCAAGGTTTACGCACGCGGCAACCTCGATCCCACCAGCCTGGGCGGATTGATCGATCTGATCGGAAATATCGCGCTGGGCGTGGCCAAGGCCCGTAGTGCGGATGTCCTCGGTCATGTGTTCGAATATTTCCTCGGCGAATTTGCGCTGGCTGAGGGCAAGAAAGGTGGACAGTTCTATACGCCGCGTAGTGTGGTCGAATTGCTGGTGGAAATGCTGGAGCCCTACCATGGCCGGGTGCTTGACCCCTGCTGCGGTTCCGGCGGTATGTTCGTGCAGTCGGAAAAGTTCGTCGCTGACCATCAAGGAAAAGTCAACGACATCTCCATATTTGGGCAGGAGAGCAATCAGACCACCTGGCGCTTGGCCAAGATGAACCTCGCTATCCGCCACATCGATAGCTCACAGGTCAAATGGAACAACGAAAGTTCGTTCCTCAACGACGTCCATAAGGATCTTAAGGCCGATTACGTCATCGCCAATCCGCCGTTCAACGACAGCGACTGGAGCGGCGACCTGCTGCGCAAAGATGGTCGCTGGCAGTACGGCGTGCCGCCCATCGGCAACGCCAATTACGTCTGGATCCAACACTTCCTCTATCACCTGAACCCCAGCGGTCAAGCCGGTTTCGTGCTTGCCAAGGGTGCGCTCACCTCCAAAAGTTCCGGTGAAGGCGACATCCGCAAACAATTGGTTGAGGCGCGGCTGGTGGATTGCGTCGTCAACCTGCCTGCCAAGCTGTTTTTGAATACGCAAATCCCCGCCTGCCTATGGTTCCTGAGCCGCAACAAAACCAATGGCAAGTTCCGCAACCGCACCAATGAAATCCTCTTCATTGACGCCCGCAATCTCGGCCACCTCATCAACCGCCGCACCAAGGAGTTTTCTAAAGAAGACATCGCCACCATCGCCGAAACCTATCACAAGTGGCGCAATCCCCGCAGCGGCTATGAAGACGTGAAAGGCTTTTGCAATTCCGCCCGCATCGAGCGCGTGCGTGAGTTGGATTTTGTGCTCACGTAGGGGCGTTATGTTGGCTTGCCGGATGAAGAGAACGACTTCGATTTCAAGGAGCGGTTTACGGCGTTGAAGGCGGAGTTTGAGGGGCAATTGCGGGAATAGGCTGAACTTAATAAGGCTATTCTGGAAAACTTGGGAAAAATAGCTCTATGAACAAACTCAACACGGATTATTTTGAACGCTGCATCGCAACGCTTCAACAAGCCTTCAACGAATTGTCCACACAGTCGAAAGAAAACATCCTTTACGACATTTACCGCGCCGCCTGCGTCAAGGAATTTGAAATCATCTTGGAACAAACTGGAAAGCTACTGAAAAAATGCCTGAAACCCTATTTCCCCTCCAGCAAACAGGTGGACCAGCTCAATTTCAAGGACATCTTTCGCCACGCGGCCAAGCACGGTCTAATTACCTTAGAGGAAGCCGAGCGCTGGCTGGCTTACCGCGACAACCGCAACGATACCGCCCACGATTATGGCGAAGGCTTCGCGAACGAAACCCTGGCGCGGATGCCGCAATTCATACTCGACGCCTCGCGTGTGCAAGAGGTGATCAAGAACAACCCATGACGCCCAATACGTTGTATTTGCGCCCGCAGGACCGGCAACGCCTGTTGCAACTACTGCGTGAGCACCTGCCGACAGTTACCGCTTGGGTCTACGGCTCGCGGGTCAACGGCGAAGCGCACGAAGCCAGCGACCTGGACCTGGTGTTGCGCTCAACCGATTTAAGCCCCATTCCCATGGAAGCGCTCAGTGACTTTCTCGATACATTGCGTGAATCCAGCATTCCGATTCTGGTGGAAGCCCGCGATTGGGCGAGGTTGCCTAAGATTTTTCATGAGGAAATTTTGAGGGGATATGTGGTGTTGAGAGATGGGCAATGTGAAAATATGGATGGAGAAAAGGTATGAGCAAGTGGATAGATATAGCCTTTGGGGATTTGCTAGAAGAACCGGTGCGAAATGGAATCTATAAAAAAAGGAGTTTCATGGGCATGGTGTGAAAATTGTTAATATGGTGAACTATTTGCATATCCTCGACTTAAAAATATTAACATGAAGCTTGTCGAGCTAACTGAAGCTGAAAACGAAAAATTCCTTCTGAGAGAGGGAGACCTTATTTTTGCAAGAAGATCATTGACAGCCGAAGGAGCAGGAAAATGTTCAATCGTTATGGAGATATCGGAAGACACCACATTTGAATCTTCGATCATCCGCGCAAGACCTAATCAAGAGAAATCATTACCTGAATTCCTTTACTACTACTTCAATTCGCCATACGGAAAGTACTTACTCGGAACAATACTGAGGCAGGTTGCTGTGTCAGGAATTACCGGCTCTGACCTGACGAGGTTAGTTCTCAGGATTCCAAACATTCCAGAACAAAAAGCCATCGCCGCCGTCCTCAGCAGCCTCGACGACAAAATCGACCTGCTGCACCGCCAGAACAAAACTCTCGAAGCCATGGCGGAAACTTTGTTTCGGCAGTGGTTTGTGGAAGAGGCGGGGGAGGATTGGGAGGAAGGCTGTCTTGGTAAATTTTCAATTAATTCAAGAGAGAGTATAAATCCCGGCGATATAGATTCTGAAATTAGATACATAGGGTTGGAGCATATCGATCGGCGAAGTATTGCGCTTATTCAATCAGGCACCGCAAGTGATGTTACAAGTGGCAAATTCGTGTTTGCGGAAAACGACATCCTGTTTGGCAAGCTGCGTCCGTATTTCCATAAAGTTTGCTTCGCTCCCTATGATGGCGTGTGTTCTACAGACATCTTGGTTATTCGTCCAAAGAAACCGGAGTATTTCACTTACTGTCTCTTCGCGTTCTATCAAAGTGATGTTGTTGAATATGCAAACATTGGCTCGGGTGGGACACGAATGCCCAGGACGAATTGGGATACTTTAAGCCGCTATCCTTTGCCGGTACCGGACGATTCGATCTTGCAAAATTTCAATAATTTAGTTGTTCCTTCAATAAACAAAATCAAAGAAAATATTATTCAGATTCATACCCTCGAAAAACTCCGCGATACCCTGCTACCCAAGCTGATGAGCGGGGAAGTGAGGGTAATTATATGATCCCCAACAAATTGAGCAATATTCATTCTTTACCGACGGACTATACCCAAATCGCGGGTTTATATGATAAAAATAAGGACAAAATTTTCGAGAAAATCCCGGTTGAACTGTATCAATGGTTCGATGCCAACATGGCCGCACCACTGGGATCTGTGCTGGATTTATTGGAGGACAATAGACCTTATCGGAAACCCCCTACCTAGCTCTGCCGGACAACGCAACC